>DASWYX010000643.1:0-23198 GCA_036404755.1 Pseudoduganella sp. | reverse complement strand
GCTGCGCATCCGCGTGGCGCAGGGGCAAGCGCGCATCCGCTGGCTTTCGGCGGCCGTCGCCGCCAACCTGGTGTTGCTTGCTTACTACAAGTATGCGGGTTTTCTCGGCATTACCGATACGCCGCCGATTTTGCCGATCGGCATCTCGTTCTTCACTTTTACGCAGATCGCCTTCCTGGTCGATACGGCGCGCGGCCGTGTGAACGAAAGCCGCTTCCTGCACTATCTGCTGTTCGTGACCTACTTCCCGCACCTGATCGCGGGACCGGTGCTGCACCACAAGGAAATGATGCCGCAGTTCGCGGACGCCAGTAACGGCATTCCCCGCGCATCCAATTTCGCAGTTGGCGCATCCATTTTTGCGAACGGGCTGGCAAAGAAGGTGCTGCTGGCGGATAACCTGGCGCCGTATGCGAACGAGGTGTTCGCGCAGCCGGAGCAGGCCACGCTGCTGGTGGCCTGGGGCGGCGTGCTGGCGTATGCCTTCCAGCTTTACTTCGATTTTTCCGGGTATTCAGACATGGCGATCGGCCTCTCGCGCCTGTTCGGCGTGCGCCTGCCGCTGAACTTCGATTCGCCCTATAAGGCCACCAGCATCATCGATTTCTGGCGGCGCTGGCACATGACCCTGTCGCGCTTCCTGCGCGATTACCTGTACTTCTCGCTCGGCGGCAATCGCAAGGGGCCGGTGCGCCGCCACCTGAACCTGATGATCACGATGGTGCTGGGCGGCTTGTGGCACGGCGCCGGCTGGACTTTCGTGGCGTGGGGCGCGCTGCATGGCGGCTACCTGGTCATCAACCACGGCTGGCAGGCGCTGGCCGCGCGTATCGGCTGGCCGTCCGAAAGCCGCTGGTGGCGCTTGTGTGCGGGCGCGCTAACTTTCGCCGCCGTGTGCTTTGCCTGGGTCTTCTTCCGCGCTGCCGATTTCTCCAGCGCGCTGACGATTGCGGGCGGCATGGCGGGTGTGCACGGCGTTACGCTGCCCGATGCGATCGGCGCACGCATCGGTGGCCTGAAGCAGGCCATCGAGGCGCTTGGGGTGCAGTGGACGCTGGGCGGCGCAACGCGCTTCATCGAGACCTGGGCCTGGGTGATCTTTGCGGGCTTTATCGCTTTCCTGATGCCGAATACGCAGGAGATCCTGCGCGGGCATGAGCCGGCGCGGGATGCGCATCCGGATCGCGGCGGCGCGGCTGCGGTTGTCGGGCGCGGCGGGCTTGTGTGGAGGCCGTCGCCGCGCTGGGCGGTCGCGATGGGCGTGCTGGCGGTGCTGGGCGTACTGTCGCTGAACCGTCCCAGCGATTTCCTCTATTTCCAGTTCTAGATCATGGCTTATCGACGTTTTCTTCTCTGGATGGTCCTGACGCTGGTCGCCGGCTGCGCGATTGCGGTGGGCACGGTGCTGCTGGTCGATCCTTATGGCTTGTACGGCCTGGTGCTGAAGGATGGGGTGAACGCCGTGAAGCCGATGACCACGCGCTACCGCTACGAGATCAAGCTGGCTAATGTGCAGAGGATGGAGGCCTCCACTCTGCTGCTGGGGAATTCGCGCGTGGAAGTGGGCTTTGATCCGTTGAACCCTGCGCTTGGCGGGCAGGCTTTCAATCTGGGGCTGGCGGGTACGGGCACCGATACGGCGGTGCGCCAGTTGCAGGCGCTTGCTGCATCCGGAAAGAAGCCGCAGCGCGTTATCGCGGGGCTGGAATTCATGGATGCGATGACGGCGCCGGGCGGGGCGCAGGCGGTCGCGCCGGTGAAGCGTCCTTCGCAATGGGAGGGAATGTGGCGCTTCGATGCGTTGTTTTCATTGTCCTCGCTGAAGGATTCGCTGCTGACGCTGATGATCCAGCGCGATCCGGAAGCGGAGAGCCAGACGCTGCGCGGCTTTACGCCCTTGCGCCAGTACGAGCGCTTCGTGCGCGTGGATGGCTATTACAAGATTTTCCAGCAGCGCGCGAACGAAAACGTGCGCGGGGCCTTGCGCAAGGCGGGCGGGCAACTCGATGCGGCCACGGTGCATGAGGAGGTGGCGGCCCTGCTGGATAGGGCGGCGCGCGCCAATCCCTCCGTGGACGTGCATCTGATGATCTATCCCTATCACGCGCAGATGATGGCGATTATCGAGCAGTCGGGTTTGTGGGATCGCTTTGAGACATGGAAGGGCGTGCTGGTGGAGGAGGTGGCCGCAGCGCGGGCGCGTCATCCGCAGGCGCGCATTACGCTGCATGATTTCAGCGGCTACGGGGAATTCAATTGCGAGGCGATTCCGGGTGAGGGCAGCACGCAGCATACGCGCTGGTATTGGGAGGCGGGGCATTTCAAGGCGACGCTGGGCGAGGTGCTGGTGCGCAGGATGCTGGATTCTTCGCTGCGGGATTTCGGCATGGAGCTGACCTCTGCGAGTCTGGAACGTAATCGCGCACGCATCGCGGACGAGCGTGCCGCCTGCGCGGCCGGGCAGCCGGCGCTCTTTACGGATGTTGACCGGATGGTGCGGCAGGCACGCGGTGTCAGCATGACCGCAGCAAGCTCCTTGCCGCCGGCGGCGCTGACGGCGGGTCAATGACCGCGCGGGCACACTCCCGCTGCGCCGTTGGGGGCGAGTGAGAAAATCGTCGATGCGCCTTGGGGACGCGCGAGGGATTTGTGCTTCGCCAGGGGCGCGTAGGGCGGATCATTGATCCGCCGTCTATGCGCCGCCTGCGGCGTGGGAACTACATGTCCTTCAATCCGGTAATGGCATAGCCCTTGGCGCCCATCTGTTGCCTCAGGCCTTCGATATGGAAATCAGGCAGTGTTTGCGTGTCGTCGTCCACTTCCACTGCCTTGGCGGCGGGGATCCAGTCGGTACTGATGGCTTCCTGGGGGATAGGCTTGCCTTCGGGGACGGCAAGGTAGGAGAAGATGCCATCGTGTTCGGGTCGTCGGTAGATATCCAGGCGCATTTCGCTTCCTCCACAAAGGGTGATTCGCTTAAAGTCGCCAGCCTGGCGGTACCGGACTACGTCATCAGTTCGCCACCGCACACGCCGCCGCAACAAGCTCGATTCTACTCCGCTCACGCGGCAGCGGGGCATTCAGGCCCGGCTTTGGCGCCAGCCGCGCCAGCACGGTGGAGTTGACCGATTCCAGCAGCTCGTGGCGCTTGCGCACCTCGGAACGCTTCTTGGACGGCACCTCATCCATGCACGGCGGCTGCAGCGGTTCGCAATCCAGCTCGTAATCTCCATCGTGGCGGCGACGGGCGCCCATTTCAAGCCATAACTCGTCGTAATCCGCTTTCACCTTCCCCTGACGCAGGGATTTCTTCGCCACCGTGCGGTTGCCGTTACCGACCAGCACCAGCTGCGGGCAGCCGCTGGCGTGGCCGATCTGGCGCACCAGGCGCACCAGCAGGTTCTTGGGCCGCAGGCCATGCAGGTCGCGCGTGGCGTTGCGGCTCAATTCCAGGCCGGCGCCGTTCTGCGGGCCCTGGATGCAGCCGATGCCAACTTGCACCTTGCGTCCCTCCGGCAGGAAGGAGAAGGCCACGGAGTAGACCAGCGCGTCGCCGCAGCGCAGTTGGAGCACCAGTTCGCCTTCGCGCTCCATCGGCACCACGGCGCACAGTTCAATGCTGTAACGCGCGCCGGACTTGCCCTCGAAGGCGGCAAGCTCGGTCGGACGGCGGGCCGCTTCGGCCACCATCTCACCCCAGCCCCGCTGCAACACGAAGCGGTAATGGGCAATCAGCGCGTCCAGGCGCTGGCGGCGGCACATGCGCTGGCTCAGCCAGGGACGATAGACCTTGTGGATCAGGCGCGGCTGCGCCGTTGCCATTTCCCGCAGCAAGCTGTGTGAATTGAGCAAGTCCAGCCAGCTGCTCGTCAGATGAGGATAAGCGAGGGCACGCAACTGCAGCTTGAACGCCGCGAAGGTGCGCGACAAGCGAGATTTCCGTTCCAGGCCCGAACGGAGGGTGATAGCCTGCATGTTGCTGTGTCTCCTCTTTTGTTTCCGACAACTAGGTTATGGAAACAATACGTTACAATCTTGGGGATGGTATCGATGAGAAATTCGGCTAGCAATTCGTAAATGAGCTTAGGTATAACCCTTAGTGGGTGCCTATAGGAAACTCTAATTGCCTGAGCGAAGATTGCTCCTTGTTACAATACGATACGTAAAACCCTTAGTTGCGCTTTTTTCCTTATGCGTCTTCCGTTCCTGGTTCCGGCATCGATTTATGTCGTCCTTTACCTGCTGTTCGACTGGCTCAGCTATGTCGAGCCGCTGTTCGGCCTGAATATCACGCCCTGGAATCCCGATCCCGCCCTCGGCCTGCTGTTCTGGATGCGCTACGGCAAGCGCGCGGCACTGCCGTGGTTCGTCGCCCTGGCGGCAGGCGAAGTGCTGGTGCGCGGCATGCCGGCCGGCGTGGCGGGCACCCTGCTGACGGCAGCCTGGCTGATGATCGGCTATGGCCTGATCGGCGAAGCGCTGCGGCGCCAGTTCGGCAGCACGGAGCTGTTCAGCAGCCGCGATAACCTGTTCCGCTGGCTGGCCACGATTGTCGGCGGCTCCCTGCTGAATGGCGCCATCTATACCGGTCTGCTGAAAGCCGTGGGCCTGATTCCCGCCAATGAATGGACGATGGCGGCCTGGCGCTTTGCCATCGGCGACATGGTGGGCGTGGTCGTGACCATGCCTTTGCTGTGGATGCTGGCCAGCACGGGACCTCGCGAGCGCCTGCGCGCGGCCGTGTGGCGGGTGGAGACGCTGGGTTATCTGGCGCTGGCCATCTTCGTGCTGTGGGCGGTCTTTGGCTACATCGTGACGTCCCAGTTCAAGCACTTCTACTTCCTCTTCCTGCCCGTGATCTGGGCTGCGGCGCGCCAGGGCGTGTACGGCGCGGCGCTGATCGTCTTCGTGGTGCAGCTGGCCGTGGTGACCCTGGTCAAAGGCAACCGCGGGCCCGATATTTCCGTCTACGAGCTGCAGATGCTGGACGCCGTGCTGGCGCTGGTCGCCTTCTTCATCGGCATCGTGGTCGACGAAAGGCGCCGCACCGAAGATGAACTGAAACAGACGCTGCGCCTGGCGGCGGCAGGCGAAATGGCCGCCGCGCTGGCGCACGAACTGAATCAGCCGATGACGGCGCTGGGCGCCTATGGCAAGGCTTGCGAGCACCTGCTGGAGCGTGGTGAAACGGGCGACATGCTGAAGAATGCCATCGGCCAGATGATCGCCGAGTCGGCGCGGGCGGCGGAAGTGGTGCGGCGCCTGCGCGACTTCTTCCGTACCGGCGCCATGCACCTGGAGTCCGTCAGCGTGGCGATGCTGATGGGAGGGATCGTGCAGCAGTTCCGCGTGCCATTCCACGAGCATGGCGTGGTGCTGGAACTGGCCGAGGCCCCGCCGGTGGCCGTACAGGTGGACCGGCTGCAGATGGAGCTGGTGCTGCGCAACCTGCTGGCCAATGCGCTGGACGCCGTGCGCGCCCAGCCGGCCGGCGCCCGTCGCATCAAGCTGCATGCGGAGGCCGTGGGCGGCAAGCTGCGCCTGACGGTGGAGGATAGCGGCAAGGGCGTGTCGGAAGAAGTAGCGGGGCGCCTGTTCGAGCCTTTCGTGTCGTCCAAGGCGAGCGGCATGGGCCTGGGACTGGTATTGAGCCGCGCGATCGTGGAAGCGCACGGCGGAAGTTTGTGGGCGGAAGTTGGCGATCACGGCATATTCCGATTTATACTGCCGGCGCTGGAAACTGGAGATCAAATTGGCAAATAACCTGACCGTCTTCCTGGTCGACGATGACCCCTCGGTGCGCGACGCGCTGGGATTGCTGCTGGGCGTACGCGGCTACCGCACGACCGTCTTTGCAAGCGCTGAAGCCTTCCTCAAGGCTTACCAGCCCGATTGGGCGGGCTGCCTGATCGCGGACATCCGCATGTCCGGCATGGACGGGCTGGCGCTGCAGCGCAAGCTGAATGAAATGGGCTGCCCGCTGCCCGTGATCATCGTCACGGGCCACGGCGACGTGAGCCTGGCGCGCGAAGCCTTCAAGGCGCGCGCCGTCGACTTCCTGGAAAAGCCCTTCGACGATGCGAAGCTGATCGCGGCCATCGAGGAAGCGTTCTCGATGGAGCGCAGCTCACGCCTGGCGCTGGACCGCCAGTCGCAGTCGCGCCAGCTGCTCGACGAGCTGACGCCGCGCGAGCGCGAAGTGATGGAGCTGGTGGTGATGGGGCGGCACAACCGCGAGATCGCGCCGCAGCTGGGCATCAGCGTGCGCACCGTGGAAGTCCACAAGGCGCGCCTGATGTCTAAACTTGGGGTTGATAATGTGGCTGACCTGGTGCGGATCGCAATGGCACGCTGAATTTTTCGCGGCGCCATTGCAGCACCACTTCAAATAGCCATTGCGGCTGCAGCGCGTTCATGCAGTTGCAGCTTTTCGGATCGTTGCAGCCTTCGCAGGGCTTGGGCTGCACCAGGCTCATGGCGCGTTCGCCAAGCGCGCCCCAGCGCGCGGGATCGATCGGCTTCACCGGCGGGAACAGGCCTGCCGCCGGACGGCCCAGCGCGGCCGCCATATGCAGCGGACCGGTGCCGCTGGCAATCAGGCCATCGCAGCCGCCGATCAGGGCGGTGAAGCCTTGCAGGTCGAGCTGTCCGCAGACATTCTTCACATTCTGCATCGCCAGCAGTTCCGGCGCATGCTCCTGCAGGAACTTGCCTTCGGCCGGGCTGCCGGTGACGAGGATCTGCACATCCGGCACGGTGCGCAGCAGCTGCGCCAGTTGCGTGTAGTGTCCCAGCGGCCACTCGCGGCCGTTGCCGTTCGATTTCGGGTGCAGGATCAGGTTGAATTTGTCTTTCGCCAGCAGCGCGTCCGCCTGCGGATGGCGCGGCACGGAGAGGCCATACAGGCGCCAGCACTGTTCCAGCGTGGGCGTGAAGTTCATGCCCAGGGGTTTGAGCAGCTTGAAGTTCAGTTGCGCCTCGTGCAGGTCGGACTTCACGCGGCTGAAGTGCGCCAGCAGGTTGCAGGTGATCCAGTGGTAGAAGCGGTGGCTGCTGCCGACGCGGCGCAGCACGTCGGCACGCCAGGCGGCGTTGGCCAGCTTGCGCTGGGCGAAGCCGAAGATCACCGTGTCGTAGCCTGCCGCGCGCATATGCGCTTTCACGTCGCCGATGGATTCGACGGTGAGCACCTTGTCCACGTGCTTGCACTGCGCAACGATGGCCGCGGCGTAGGAGCGGCACAGGAAGCTGATTTCGGCCTGCGGATGCTGCTGCTTCAGGTAGCCGACCATGGGCAGGGTGAGCACCACGTCGCCGATATTGTCGGTGCGGGTAATGAGCACGCGGCGCAGCGGCGGCTCCGCTTCCTGGGCGCGCAGGCAGAGGGCCGCGAGGGCGCCGATCATCGTGATGTAGAAGATCTTGGGCGCCATCAGCCAGAACATCACGTCCGTCAGGCCGAAGCCGATGAAGCTCAGGACCACGATCAGGCCGGCCAGTGCCAGTGGACGCTGTCCCTTTTCCGGGGCGCGCAACAGGCGGGCGAACATGATCAGCGGCGCGGCGTACATGGCGATCAGCAGGGCGAAGTCGACCAGGCCGCCCGTGGCCAGGGTATGCAGCATGTCGTTGTGGGCGCTGCTGTAGTCGAGGGCGGGCGAGTGCTGCAGGCGGCCGGCGTTGGCCAGGGCGTGCAGCACCACGTCGAATTCGTCGCGGCCCACGCCGAAGAAGGGGTGTTCGCTGAACATCATCCACGCCGCCTTCCACAGTTCGAGGCGGATACCGACGGAAGTGGTGGCGTCGTTCAGCGTGTAGTAGCGATGCACCTCGTCGGCGGCGATGGCGATGCGGTGGGCGACGCCGGTGTGGGGCACGGCCACGGCGATGGCAAACAGCGCCACGGCCACGCCGCAGGCGACCAGCAGGCGCTTGCCATAGATGCCGTAGCCGAAGCGCACCAGCGGCGCCAGCACCAGCAGCAGGGCGAGCCAGCCGCCGCGCGAGGCGGACAGGATGGAGGCGATGATCCCGCACAGGAAAGCCAGCACGGGCAGGAAGGAGAGGCGGCTGCGGCGGAATTCGGAGAGGCCGCACAGGGCCATCAGGCCCATAGCCATGGCCAGGTCGCCGAAGGTGATGGCGTGGTGCGTCATGCCCACGGCGCGTTCGAGGTCTTCGACGGAAGTCTGGTAGATGGCGATGCCGGCGGCGAATACGGTGCCCACGCACAGTCCCAGCCAGAACCAGCGCGCCTTGGGGCGCAGGTAATAGACGGCGCCGATGGCGCTCAGGCCCAGCATCATGCGCGAGGGGCCGTCCAGCGTGTAGAGGCCCTGGTGGTTGATGACCATGCGCGCCAGCGACAGCAGGAAGTAGCCGACGAAGGCTGCCACCACGGGGCCGACCACGGTCCAATAGTTCTTATAGGGGAGCAGGGTGCCGCGTTTGGCGAAGCAGACGAACAGCACGAGCATCAGTCCCATGCACGCACCGAGGCCGTAGCGCGTGGAAAGGGCCAGCGCGGGCAGGGCGAAGATCAACAGGGAGGCAAACAGGCCGCCGCTGGTTTTCGGGAGCGGCGAGTGGCTGGTCATATCCATCGGGGGCGCAGTGGCGGCGTGAAGACGCATGCTGAAAATTGCCCATTATAGCAGCGCTGCCAGGAGCCCTGGCGCAGGCTCCGCGGGCGTATATAATTCGGCAACCCGCCCGGGCCGGGCCGCGCTATCAAGGAGCACCGTGCAACGCATTCTTGTCATTTCCCCCAATTGGATCGGCGATGCCGTGATGGCGCAGCCTTTGCTCCAGCTGCTGCGGGCGCAGCATCCGTTGGCGCCGATCGACGTGCTGGCGCCGCCGGCGGTGTCGCCTGTATGGCGGCAGATGGCGGAGGTGGACGAGGTGCTCGAAACGCCGTTCCGGCATGGCGCACTGCAGTTGCGCGAGCGCTGGCGCTATGCACGGGTGCTGCGGGCGCGCGGCTACTTTGCGGCCTATGTGCTGCCCAATACGCTGAAATATGCCTTGATCCCGTGGCTGGCCGGGATTCCGCGGCGTGTCGGCTACAAGGGCGAGAGCCGGTATGGCTTGATCAATGTGATGCATCATGATTCGGTACCGCCACGGCCGATGGTGCCGTTTTATGCGGCTTTGGCCCTGGCGCCTGCCGCTGCGGCGCCGGGCGGCGTGCCTCGTCCGCGGCTGGTTGCTTCCGATGCGCAGATTGGCGCCGCGTGCGCGAAGGTTGGCCTGGACGTTGGGCGTCCGCTGGTGGTATTTGCGCCGGGCGCGGAGTTCGGCAATGCCAAGCGCTGGCCGGCATCACATTTCGGCGATCTGGCGCAGGAGATCTTCGCTCGCGTGCCGGGGGCGCAGGTGGCTTTGCTGGGCGGGCCGAAGGATGCTGCCGCTTGCGAGTCCGTTTGCGCTGTGGCGCCTTCCTGCGTGAATCTGGCTGGCAAGACGTCCTTAGGCGAGGCGGTGGCGCTGATTGCGCGCGCGGACGCGGTGGTCAGCAACGATTCGGGGCTGCTGCATGTGGCTTCCTCGCTGAACCGTCCCGTGATCGCCATTTACGGGCCGACGGATCAGGATCACGCGCCGCCGTTCTCCGACCTGGCTGCGTCGATTTCGCTGCGGCTCGAATGCTCGCCTTGCCGGCAGCGTGAATGTCCCCTCGGCCACCATAACTGCATGCGCGGCATCAGCGGGGAGCAGGTCTGGCAGACCTTGCAGCCCATGCTGCGCCCCGCATGACCACCGCCACCCCCGCGCCCTCGGCGCCGGCCGTGGCCCCCGCGGCGGCGGGCGCTGGGTGCGCGGCAGGAGAGGCGGTGCCGCTGGTGCTGGTGCCGGGGTACATGCTGGACGACACGCTTTGGGACGCGCTGCGGCCTGCGCTGGCCGTGACGGGGCAGGGCGCGTCGCGGAGGCTGGTGCACGTGGCGCTGGGCGGCGGGGAAACGGTCGAGGAAATGGCGCGGGCCGCGCTGCGAGCGTCGCCGGAAGGACGTTTTGACTTGCTGGGCTTTTCGATGGGCGGCTACGTCGCGCGTGAGATGGCAAGGCAAGCGCCGGAGCGCGTTCGCAAACTGGTGCTGGTGGCGACGTCCAGCCGCGCCGACACACCGCTGCAAGTCAAACAGCGTCAAACCGCAGCGCGCGCCAAGCCGATCGGCCCCTTCCGCAGCCTGGGACGCGCGGCGATCATCCAGTCCCTGCACCCGGCAAACGTCGCAAACGAGGCGCTGGTTGCGCAAGTGCGCGAGATGGGCGCGCGCCTGGGCCGCGAAGCGTTCGTCCAGCAATCCATGGTCGTGCGTGACAGCGATGCCGATAAGCTGGCGGAAATCCGATGCCCAACATTGATCATCGCCGCCGCGCAGGACCAGATGCGCAGCCCGGACGAAGCGCGCGAACTTGCGCAAGGCATCCCGCACGCCAGACTGGAAATCATTGAAGACTCAGGCCATATGATTCCGCTTGAGCAGCCGGAGCGCCTGGCCGCACTGATATTAGGATGGCTCCATGACTGAACGCCGCATGAACGTGTATCTGGTGCTGGCCACGATGGCGATACACGGCCTGATGATGGCGGTAAATGAAGTGTTTTTCAAAGAGACCGAGTTCCTGGCCGGAATAGGCTGGATCTATCTGCCGGCCGGGACGCGCCTGCTTTGCACGCTGCTGTTCGGCGGCGCAGGCGCGATCGGTTTGCTGATCAGCAGTTGGCTCGCGTGTTACTGGTATTACTTCCCCGGCGATATCGTACGCGGGACCATGGGATCGATAGCCAGTGCCGTCGGCCCCTACCTCGCGTACCTGGTAGCGCAGCGCTGGCTCGGCCTGCGCTCGTCGCTGACCAATCTCACGCCGCAGCGGCTGCTGCTGTGCGCCGTCGGGTGCTCCGCGGCGAGCCCGCTGCTGCACCATCTCTGGTTCGCGGTGCACGGCGACGCGCATCTGGCCAGTGGGTTGATGGTCATGTTCATCGGCGACCTGGCCGGGACGCTGCTGGTCGTCTATATCGCGAAGTGGGCGCTGTCATTCCTGCCCGCGCAGAAGCGTCCGTGTTAGAATTTATAACGTATTCACACCGGCTCCAGCATCATGACTACGCCCAAGCGACCAGCTGACATTTACCTGCGCTTCCTGCAACTGGCGGAAGCGCTGCGCGGCTTGCCCTCCTTGCCGGCGCTCGACCCGCTGGAGGAGCGCATCCTCGCCATCGTCGCCCGGGCTGGCAAGGAGGACCAGCGCCTGTCCGTTCGCGACATGATGGCCAGGAAGGAGCTCGGTTCTCCGGCCACGCTTCACAACCGGCTAACTTCGATGCGCGAGAAGGGCTGGATCATGCTATCCGATACCGAGGACGCGCGCCGCAAACAGATCGAACTTACCCAGGCAGCGCTTCTGCATTTCGACAAGCTCTCGAAGTGCATACTGCAGGCTGCCGGCAAGACTTAGCGGCCGACTGAAGTCGTTGCCTGCTGGTTTTTTCTTGTGTAGACTGATCTAAAATTTATATCAATAATATGACGCCTACACTTTGCTTGAGGGCAGTGGCTCTTGCGGCCATGCTGGCAGCGGTCGCTGTGGCGCTGGCCTTGATGCCCGAGAGCTGCCAGCGGCTGGATGTATTCGTGTCGCTCTTCTTGCTGGGCGCCGCAGCAGGGTTTGTGCTGTACCTGCCGCTTGGCGTGGCTGCCGGCGTTGAGAATGTGGATGTGCTGATGCTTGGGCCGCTGGCTGTGCTGGGATGCGCGGCGGCGGTGGCTTCGGGGGCGGCGCTGCTGGCGGCTTTCAGCGGCCATTCGGCCGCGAGTTGGGTGTTGGATGCGATTGCGGTTGGCGGGTTTGCGGCGGGGGGACGGGTGGTGGGCGGGCGGTGAGGGACCACAAGGTATGGCCCCGCAGGGGCGTAGGGCGGATCATATGGGGCCGCCGAGGCCCGCCGTGTTCGCGCCGCCTGAGGCTTAATACGAAACGTGCAGCTGCGCGTACGCGGTGCGCGGGGCGCCGGCCATGCGGCCCGCGTTGCCGTCCACGTTGCGGGTGTAGTAGCGCTTGTCCGTGAGGTTGTTCACGCCGACCGAAACTTCATAGCCGCGCAGGCCGGCGACTTTCCAGTTCAGTTGTGCGTTCCAAAGGCGGAAGCCGGGGATCTGGCCGACGCCGCCGTTGGCCGCTTCGGCCACGGTGTTGTTCGCGTCCGAATACTGCTTGCTCTGGTGGGTGCTGGACAGGTTCACGGTCCACGCGCCGATGCGGTAGCGGGCGCCGACGGTGTCGGTGTTGCGCGAGTAGAAAGGCACATCCAGGCCGGCGGTCGTGCCCGATTCCTGCAGCGCCTTGGTGTAGCTGTAGTTCGCGAACAGGTTCAGGCCGGCCAGCGCACTGGCTTCGTCGAAGGTGTAGTCGACGGCGGATTCAACGCCGTCATGCTTGGTGGCGCCGATGTTCTGGAAGACCGGCGGCACGGTTCCCGGCACCTGCAGGATCTGGTTGTCGAACTTCAGGCGGAAGAAAGTCAGTTCCGCGCTCACTGCGCCGTTCTTCCAGCGCGCGCCCAGTTCGGAAGTCTTTGCCAGTTCGGGCTTGAGCGGATTGGCGGCAGTCTGCGAATTCAACTGAACGTTCTGCACAGGGCCGAAGGACGTGCTGTAGTTGGCGAACACTGTCAGCGCCGGATTCACCAGGTAAGCCACGTTCAGCGACGGCAGATACTTGTCGTTGTCGGTGCTGAAGGTCGATTTGGCCGTCGCGTCCACGCGGTCGGAGCGAATGCGCTCGAAGCGGATACCCGGCGTGATGCGCCATGCGCCCACGGCGATGCGGTCGTCGATGTAGACGGAGTGCGCGTCGGTGGAATTGTCGAAGGTGGTCACGGCGCCGTTCACGCCGGTGGCGACATTGCGCGTGAAGTTGTTGTCGTCGCCGCGTTCGCGCAGGTAGCGGTAACCGACGGTCACATCGTGCGTCAGGCCGGCGGCAGCGAAGCGTTGCGTATAGCGCGGCTCGATACCCAGTACCTGGTAGTTGCGCGGCTGGACGGTGATCTGCGTTTTCGCGGCATTGATCAGGGAGCTCTGACGGAAGCTCTCGTTGTAATAAGCCTTGATCTCGAATTCCTGGGTGGCGGAGATCGTGTTCAGGTAACCGATATCGCCGCCCTTGCGGTCGCCGTTCCAGAAGTCGGTCGGACGCGTGTTCTGGAAGGGATTGGCGTTGTACTGCGCCACGGTCAGGCCGCCCGGCGTTTGCGACTTCACGTCGAAGTAGGTCAGCTTGCCGTAGAACTCACTATTGGGGCTGATCTTGTAGCGGTACTTCAGCGCGAAGTCGTTCACCTTCTCGTCGCTGCCTTCGCGCCATTCGCTGCCGTCCATGCCGGAGTACAGGATCGCCAGGCCGGCGCCGTTATCGAACTGGCTGCCGAGGAAGGCGCTGTACTGCGTATTGTGGCCGCCTTCGCCGAAGTGGTTGTAGCGCACGGTGGCGTCGCCAACGAAGCCCGGAGCTTCCGGAATCGAGCGGCTGCGGAAGTTGATGATGCCGCCCACGTTCTGCGGACCATAGCGCACCGCGCCGCCGCCGCGCACCACGTCGACGGATTCAATGTTATTCAGGCTGACGGGCGCGAAGGACAGTTGCGGCTGGCCGTAAGGCGCAACGGCCAGCGGGATGCCGTCCAAGAGGATGGTCGAGCGAGGGGAGTAGCGCCCGGTCAGGCCGCGCACGCCGATGTTCAGCGAGATCGCGCTGCCGGCGGTGCCGGAATTGTCGGTGGCCTGCACGCCCGGGATGCGGCGCAGCACGTCGCCGATGGTGGACGCGCCGGTGTTGTCGATATCGTCTTTCTGCAGCACGGTGCGCGCGCCAGGGAAGTTCTTCACGCTGTTCTGCAGGCCGGAGCCCAGCCAGTTGCCCGTGATGCGGACGGATTCGATCGGCTGCGCGCTTTCAGCCTCCTGCGCGTGCAGCGCGTGGGACGCCAGCAGGGCGACGGCGGCGGCAATGATCGTGCGTTTGGCGGGAATGGCGTGCAGACGTTGTTTCGACATGGCAACAAATGTGGGAAAAGAAAATGAGAATGATAACACTTCTCATTTGCATGCGCGAGAGGCGACGTGCGTTTGCCGGAAGGCGCGCCACAGCGCCAGGTCATAAGCGATCTTCAGTAGCCCGCAGGCGACGAGCGGCGCGGCTAGCCAGCCTGCCGCGAACATGGCGCCGCCTATCGTCGGGCTGATGGCCGAGGCCAGGCTGCGGGGAACGGCCGTGAAGCTGGCGGCGGCGGCCCGTTCGGCCGGCGTGACTACTTCCATCACGAAGGCGCTGCGCACCGGCACGTCCATTGAGGACAGCAGGGCTCTGAGGAAAAGCAGCGCGAATACCCATTTGAGGTCCGGCACGAAGGCGGCCGCGATCAGGCAGATGCTGGCCGGGATGTGCGTGAATACCATGGTGTTGACCAGGCCTATGCGCGCGGCGACCTTGGGCGCGATCAGTTGCGATGCGGCGGTCAGGAGTCCGGTCCAGAAGAAGAAACTGCCGGCGGCGGCCAGCGAAAGGCCGAAGCGCTGGAAGAACCAGAGCGCCATCAGGGCGTTGATAGCCAGTCCGCCGGCGAAGGAGTCGACGCAAAACAGCATGGCCAGGCGCAGCACGGTGGCTCTTGATTCGCGCAGCGGCTGCGGTGGCGCGGCGTCCGATTCGTCGCGCGGCGCGGGCATGCGCCGATAGAGCAGCCACACGGCGGCGCCGACCAGCCCATACAGGATGAACATGCAGCGGAATGCCGTCAGTTGCGGGGCGCCGTGGGCGGCGACCAGCCATTGCGGGACGGCGGAAGCCAGTGCGCCGAGTGCCGCGAACAGGGAGCCCAGCAGCGAGTAGCGGGCAAACAGGGCGGTTCGCGCGGCGCCCTGGCCGGATTGTGCGAGCCGCGCGTGTTCCAGTGGCAGGAATACGCTGACGTCGCCGGAGCTCGGATTCAGCGTGCCGATGAAGGCGATCAGCAGCAGCGGCCAGAAAGTGGAGAAGGACGCGAACAGCAATCCCGTCGCCAGCATCAGCAGGGCGGCGCCGGGCAGCAGGCGGCGCGCCTGGAGCCGGTGGCCCCAGGCGCCCACCGCCAGCGTGGCAAAGGCCGATCCGAGCAGGGTGGCCGTGCTGAGAATGCCGACTTGCAGCGTGCCGAAACCGAGGGCGAGCAGGTAGGCGGGCAGCAGCACGGCCACATAGCCGTCGGCAAAGGCGCGCAGTGCCTTGGCGGCCAGAAGCCGCAGGATTGCGCCGTTCACGCCGGCAGGCAGCAGCAGTCGTTCGAGGAGGGACGGACGGATGGCGGGCAAGTTCGCTCCAGGCTAAGGGAAATCGGCGCCGACGGTGATCGCGCCCCACGCTTGCGCGCCGGGCGCCCTGGCGGACCGGTATTCCGGGCTGCGCTGGGTGAGCTGGAACATGATGAAAGGCGTGCCGAAGTGCCCCAGCTTGTGGCGGGGCAGGGCGAACCGCAGGCCCAGCGAAGTGTCGGCGACCAGCACCTTGCTGTCCACATGCGGATCGTCATGGCCCCAGCGTCCGTCGAGGAAGACATTGTAGGCGACCGCGCGCAGTTCGATGTTTGCGGTAAGGCTGCAATCGAGCCAGGTCTGGCCAAGGCATGCACTGCCGGGAGCGGGCGAGCGGGCGGCGCTGTTTTCTATCATCGGGCCGGACTTGGTCGATATGCCGGAATTGTCGCCCATGACCAGCGCCGGCTGCCGGTAGCCGTAGCGGAAGGAGAGCCCGATCGCGGCGGACGTGGTCACGTTGCCGGCCGCGGCGCGCCAGTACCAGGCGCTGTTCAGGCTCCAGCGCCCGGGATCGCCGAGCAGGTAGCCAATACTTTTGCGCTGTTCCAGCGTCGCCATCAGGCCGAGGGCATTGCCGATCTGGTTGTGCCAGCCCTGCGGGTCGGGCGAATTGGTGATGTGGCGATGGATGAATCTCTGCGCCTGCTTGGCCAGCGCATGCGGGCCGATGATGCCTGCCAGGCCGCCGACGCTGAGGCTTTCCCTCTCGCTGACCGAAAGGTCGTAGCTGCGCTGGTAGTAAAGCATGCCGGCCCAGGGATGGTCGTCCGGCTGCGGTGCGGGATTGGTGATGTCGGTGGGCGTGTACATCAACTGGCCGATCTTGTGCGTGATCACAGCCTTCTGCCCGGGGTCGCATCCGAACTGACGGCAGATGGATGCCAGCAGCCGCTGTTCCAGCGGGCCGTCCGCCGGTTTGCGCCGCGCCCATGCGATCTGTACGCCGTCGGTGTAGTTATCGTCGGAGTTGACGAATACATCGTTCTCGAAGGTCACGGCAAACGGCGTGAGTTCCTCCGCCGGCGCTGCCTGCGCCAGCAGGGGAGGTAGTGACATCAACAGCGGCGCCAATCGTTTCATACCAGCGCTCCTAATGGGCGGCACTACATGAGGATGACGTCGTACTGTTCCTGGTGATAGGAGTTTTCGACCTGCAGCGAGATCTTCTTGCCGATGAAGTCGCCCAGCATCGCCAGGTGCTGCGATTCTTCTTCGAGGAACATATCGACCACTTCCTGCGAGGCGAGGATGCGGAATTCGCGCGGGTTGAACTGCTTGGCTTCGCGCAGCAGCTCGCGCAGGATTTCGTAGCAGATGGTGCGCGAAGTCTTGACCTGTCCCTTGCCGCTGCAGGCGGGGCAGGGCTCGCACAGGATGTGGGCCAGCGATTCGCGGGTGCGCTTGCGCGTCATCTCGACCAGGCCGAGGGCGGAGAAGCCGGACACGCTGACCTTGGTGCGGTCGCGCGACAAGGCCTTCTTCAACTCGGCCAGCACCGCATTCCGGTGCTCGGTGTTTTCCATGTCGATGAAGTCGAGGATGATGATGCCGCCCAGGTTGCGCAGGCGCAGCTGGCGGGCGATCGCGTGCGCCGCTTCCAGGTTGGTCTTGAAGATCGTGTCCGCGAAATTGCGGCCGCCGACGAAGCCGCCGGTGTTGACGTCGATCGTGGTCATCGCCTCGGTCTGGTCGACGATCAGGTAGCCGCCGGACTTCAGGTCCACGCGGCGGCCCAGTGCGCGCTGGATCTCTTCCTCGACTCCATACAGGTCGAACAGGGGGCGCTCGCCGGTGTAGTGCTGCAGGCGTGGCAGCACGGAAGGCGTGTAGATGCGACCGAACTCCGTCAGCGACAGGAAGTTTTCGCGTGAGTCCACCTGGATGGTTGCCGTTTCGTCGTGCACGAAATCGCGCAGCACGCGCTGGGCCAGGCTCAAGTCCTGGTGCAGCAGCGAGGTCGGCGGACGGGTGCGCGCGCCGTGGCAGATGGCGCCCCAGGTCTTGCGCAGGTATTCGATGTCGGCCTGCAGGTCGGCGTCGGATGCATCCTCGGCCTGGGTGCGGACGATGTAGCCGCCTTTTTCCTCAGGCGGCAGCAGGCTTTGCATGCGCGCGCGCAGGGCTTCGCGGTCCGATTCCTTTTCGATTTTCTGCGAAATGCCGATGTGGGCGTCCTGCGGCAGGTAGACCAGCATGCGGCCGGCGATCGAGATTTGCGTGGACAGGCGCGCGCCCTTGGTGCCGATCGGGTCCTTGATGACCTGCACGGTCAGCACCTGGCCGTCGAACAGCAGCTTTTCGATCGGCGTGGGCGTGGCGTTCTGGCCGTCATGGGGACGCGCTTCCCAGATGTCGGCCACGTGCAGGAAGGCGGCGCGTTCCAGGCCGATGTCGATGAAGGCGGACTGCATGCCGGGCAGCACGCGCACCACCTTGCCGGAGTAGACGTTGCCTGCCAGGCCGCGGGTCAGCGTGCGCTCGATGTGCAGTTCCTGCACGGCGCCTTGCAGCACCAGGGCGACGCGCGTTTCCTGCGGCGTGATGTTGATGAGGATATCTTCGTTCATTAGGGCAGCTTCAGTCCGGCCTGGCGCAGCAGCTGCGCGGTTTCAAACAGGGGCAGGCCCATGATGCCGGAGTGGCTGCCTTGGATATGCTCGACGAACAGCGCGGCCAGGCCCTGGATGCCGTAGGCGCCCGCTTTGTCATAGGGTTCGGTGGTGGCGCAGTAAGTCTTGATTTCCTGGTCGGTCAGCTTGCCGAAGCGGACGTCCGAGATTTGCGTGATGTGGCCGGAGAAGTCCTGCGAGTGCACGGCCACGGAGGTCAGCACCTGGTGCGTGCGGCCGGAAAGCTTGCGCAGCATGGCCGCCGCTTCGTTGACGTTGGCCGGCTTGCCGAGGATTTCGCCGTCGATGGTCACGGTGGTGTCGGCGGCCAGCACGGGGCGCAGGATCAGGCGGCGCTTCTGGATGATGTCCCAGGCGAAGTCCGCTTTTTCCTGGGCCACACGGCCGACGTAGACCAGCGGTTCTTCGTTCTGGTGCACGTCCTCGGAGACGTCCGGGCCGCGCGGGCCGTCGCTGCGCAGCATCAGCAGCTCGAAATCAACGCCGATCTGGCGCAGCAGCTCGCGCCGCCGCGGGCTTTTTGAAGCTAGGTAGATCTTCTTTTCGACCGGTTTCATTGTCTCGTGTTCAAAGTTTGTGGCGGATCACACACGGCGGATCGACGATCCGCCCTACGCGCCGGTGGTACGTCCGCATTCAAACCGCGCTGCGGCATGTGGCCTTGCCATATTAATTAAACACGATGATAAGGGTGGTTCTGTGTAATTGTCCACGCCCGGTACAGTTGTTCGGCGAGCATGACGCGCACCATGCCGTGGGGGAGGGTGAGGCTGGAGAGGCGGATCATGCCTTCGGCCCTGGCTTTCAGGCCGGGATCGAGGCCGTCGGCGCCGCCGATCAGGAAGGCCGTGTCGCGGCCATCCTGCTGCCAGGCTACCAATTGCTGGGATAAACCGACGCTGGTGAGGTCCTTGCCCCGCTCGTCGAGGGCGATGATGCGGACGGATTTCGGCAGTACCGCCTCGATCCGTTCACGCTCCAGCGCCATGGCGGTGGCGGCGGTCTTGCTGCCGGAGCGCTCGACCGGCTTCACTTCCTTGAGTACGATGCGCAGCTCGGGCGGCATGCGCTTGACGTATTCGGCGAAGCCGTTTTCGATCCAGGCCGGCATCTTGTGGCCGACAGCAACGATGAGCAGTTGCACTTACTCGGCCGCTGGCTTCTTGATGCGCTTGATGACGGTCTTGGCTGGCGCCTCGGCCGCTTTCTTTTCCTTGGCTGCCTTGGCGGAGGCCACGGCGGTCTTGGTTTCGGCCACTTTCACTTTCTTGCCTTCCGGTGCAACCACCTTCGGCGCGGCCTTCTTCGCAGCGGCTTTCTTTGCCACGGCACCGGCAGCGGCGGCGGCCTTCACGGTGCCCGGCTTGCGTGCGGTCGTTTTCTTCTCGATCACGGCTTCGGCGTCCTTGGCCTTCTTGGTCGCGGCCAGGTGGCCGGCCTTTTTCGGCTTCGCTTCAGCGTCGGCGGCGGCCTTGCCTTCGGTGGTCGACTTGCGCTTGGCCGCGCCCAGCTTCACCGGCTTCTCGCCCCAGATCTCTTCCAGGCGGTAGTAAGCGCGGATCGGCGCCTGCATGATGTGGACGATCATGTCGCCCAGGTCCACCAGCACCCATTCGCCGGTGTCTTCACCCTCGATGCCGACCACGTCGCCGCCCGCTTCCTTGACCTTGTCGCGCACCGACGCAGCCAGTGCCTTGGTCTGGCGGTTGGACGTACCGGAAGCGATGCAGATGCGGTCGAAGAGGCTGGTCAGCCCGGTGGTGTCGAACAGGACGATTTCCTGGCCCTTCACATCTTCCAGGGCGTCCACGACGAGAGTTTGCAGTTTTTTGATATCCATTTAATTCTTATAAAGATTATGTTGTTCAATATAGTCTAGCACTACGCCGGGGATAAGCGAGTCAGCCTCCAGTCCACGTTGTAATGCAGCACGAATGCCTGTAGCCGATACATCGACGGCCATGTCGGCGGCGATGTAGGTCAGGCCGGACGGCTGCGCATGCAGCTCGGCCGGGCCGGCCAGGCGGCGCTGGAATTCCAGCGCCACGGCCGGCGGAATATGGGCGGCGTCCAGTTCGAAACCGGGCCTGGCCGCCACGCAGAAGTGGGCCAGGCCGAACAGGGACTGCCAGTCATGCCAGGTATTCAGCCGCTGCAGCTGGTCCGCGCCCATCAGGAAGGCCAGCGACACATCGGGCCCCACTTCGGCGCGGATCGCGCGCAGCGTTTCGATCGTATAGGTGCTCTTGCCGCGTTCCAGTTCCTGGCGGTCGATCGTTACCTTGCACGGCAGGCCGGCAAAGGCCATCTGCAGCATGGCCACGCGCTCTTCGGGCGTAGCCACCAGGGAGGATTTCTGCCACGGCAGGGCAGGGATCACGCGCAGCTCGTCGGCCTGCAGCAGCGCTGCGAAATGCGCGCCGAGCGCGACGTGGCCGTTGTGCACCGGATCGAAACTGCCTCCCAGCAGTGCGATGCAGCGGGTCACGTGGCCAGCCAGTCGCGATGCGGTAGGAAGTCGGTGTACAGCGCCGCTTCGGGGCTGCCCGGCTCCGGGTGCCAGTCGTAGCGCCATTTGACGATCGGCGGCATCGACATCAGGATCGCCTCCGTGCGGCCGCCGGACTGCAGGCCGAACAGGGTGCCGCGGTCGAACACGAGATTGAATTCGACGTAGCGTCCGCGGCGATAAGCCTGGAAGTCGCGCTCGCGCTCACCGTAGGGCGCGTCCTTGCGGGCTTCCAGGATGGGCAGGTAGGCGCTCAGGAAAGCGTCGCCCACGCTGCGGGTCATCGCATAGCTTTGCTCGAAGCCGAGGGCGTTGAAGTCATCGAAGAAGATGCCGCCCACGCCGCGCGCTTCCTTGCGGTGCTTCAGGTAGAAGTAGTCGTCGCACCATACCTTGAACTTGCCGTGCAGCTCGGAGCCGTAAGGCGCCAGCGCATCGTGGCAGGTCTGGTGGAAGTGCTTCGCGTCCTGCTTGTTGCCGTAGTAGGGCGTCAGGTCCATGCCGCCGCCGAACCACCACACCGGCGTGCCGTCCGCCGCGCTGGTGCTGAAGAAGCGCACGTTCATGTGCACCGTGGGGGCGTAGGGATTGCGCGGGTGGATCACCAGCGAGACGCCCATCGCTTCCCATGGCTGGCCGCCCAGTTCCGGGCGGTGCGCCGATGCCGATGGCGGCAGCTTGGCGCCCATCACGTGGCTGAAGTTGCAGCCGCCACGTTCGATGACGTTGCCTTCTTCGATCAGCCGCGATATGCCGCCGCCGCCTTCCGGTCGCTCCCAGCCGTCGCGCAGGAAGTTCTTGCCGTCCACGCTTTCCAGCGCCGTGACAATGCGGTCCTGCAGGCTTATCAGCCAGGACTTGACGTCTTGTGGGTTGGGCGGGAGGGACATTTGCGGGTCTTGGCTATCAGTGTTTCAGGCCTCGCCAGCCGATGTCGCGGCGGAACTGCATGCCTTCGAAGGCGATCTTGTCGACCGCGTCGTAAGCCTGCTTCTGCGCCATCTTGACGTTGTCGCCCAGGCCGACCACGCACAGCACGCGGCCGCCGGAGGCGACCAGCTTGCCGTCCACATCGGCGGTGCCGGCGTGGAAGGTCACCGATTCCGGCGTCTCGGCCGGGATGCCGTGGATGGACGCGCCCTTGACCGGGTTATCCGGATAGCCGGCGGCGGCCATCACCACGCCGACGGCGGTGCGGCGGTCCCATTCCAGTTCCACCTGGTCCAGCGTGCCGCTGACGGCGTGTTCCATCACGCCCAGCAGGTCGGTCTTCAGGCGCGACATGATGGGCTGGGTTTCCGGGTCGCCCATGCGGCAGTTGAATTCCAGCGTCTTCGGATTGCCGGCGGCGTCGATCATCAGGCCGGCGTACAGGAAGCCGGTGAACTGGATGCCGTCTTTCGCCATGCCGTGGATGGTCGGCATGATGATCTCGCGCATCACGCGCGCATGCATGGCCGGGGTCACGATCGGGGCCGGGGAATAGGCGCCCATGCCGCCCGTGTTCGGGCCCTGGTCGTTGTCCTGCAGGCGCTTGTGGTCCTGGCTGGTGGCCAGCGGCAGCACGTTCTTGCCGTCGCACATGACGATGAAGGACGCTTCTTCGCCGGCCAGGAATTCCTCGATCACGATGCGTGCGCCGGCGTCGCCGAAGGCGTTATCGGACAGCATATGGTCAACGGCCGCATGCGCTTCTTCCAGCGTCATGGCGACCACCACGCCCTTGCCGGCCGCCAGGCCGTCGGCCTTGATGACGATCGGGGCGCCTTTCGCGTCCACATAGGCGTGGGCCGCCGCGGCGTCGGCGAAGGTTTCGTAATCGGCGGTGGGGATGCCGTGGCGCTTCATGAAGGCCTTGGCGAAATCCTTGGAGGACTCGAGCTGCGCCGCCTCTCTGGTCGGGCCAAAGATCTTCAGGCCGCGCGCGCGGAACAGGTTGACGATGCCCGCCGCCAGCGGCACTTCGGGGCCGACCACGGTCAGGCCGATGTGGTTCTGTTCCACGAAATCGGCCAGTGCGTTCAGGTCCGTGATGGGCACGTTCTGCAGGCGCGCATCGCGCGCCGTGCCGCCATTGCCGGGGGCCACATAGACCATCTGCACGCGCTCCGATTGCGCGAGTTTCCATGCCAAAGCGTGTTCACGGCCGCCCGAGCCGACTACCAGGATTTTCATTGGGGATTATTCCTCGATGACTGCGTTGGTGTAGATTTCCTGGACGTCGTCCAGGTTTTCCAGCGCGTCCAGAATCTTCTGCATTTTGGCCGCATCTTCGCCGGTGAAGACGGTCTCGGTGGCCGGCTTCATGATCACTTCCGCCACTTCGGCCTTGAAGCCGGCTGCTTCCAGCGCGTCTTTCACGGCAGGGAAATCGTTCGGGGCGCACAGCACTTCGAAGCCGCCTTCTTCGTCGGCGATCACGTCTTCCGCGCCGGCTTCCAGGGCCGCTTCCATCAGCTTGGCTTCATCGGTGCCGGGAGCGAACAGGAACTGGCCGCAGTGCTTGAACATGAAGGCCACCGAGCCCTCGGTGCCCATATTGCCGCCGTATTTGTTGATGGCGTGGCGCACTTCAGCCACGGTACGCACGCGGTTGTCGGTCATGCAGTCGACGATGATCGCCGCGCCGCCGATGCCGTAGCCTTCGTAGCGTACTTCTTCGTAGTTGGCGCCGTCGCCGCCGCCGGTACCGCGGGT
>DASWYX010000642.1:0-3229 GCA_036404755.1 Pseudoduganella sp. | reverse complement strand
GTCCACCTCATGCAGCAGGAACAGCGTGCGCTCGAAGAAAGCGTTCGGCACCGCGCGCACCAGGAAGCGCTTGAAGCGGCGGCCGTCGCGCAGGAAGAAGAAGGTGAGGAAGGGCGCCAGCAGCAGCGACGGAATCCAGCCCGCCGCCACCACCAGCGCGCCCGCCAGCCGATGCTTCAGGAAGTCTTCCGTCCACGCCGCCACGCTGGCATCGATCGCCTCGCTCAGGTGGATCTGGCGGAGCAGGCGAAATTCATGTTCCAGGCCCTGCAGGGTGCGGCGCAGGAAGGACAGGCCGCCCGTCACATAGCGCGCCACCATTTCCTGTCCGCTGGTCGACGGCGCCGATGCCCAGCTGGCCGTTGCCAGCGCCACCAGCACCACCAGCAGCGTTGCGCCCGCAAATACGATCGGCACGGCCGCATTCTTGCGCATGCCCATGCGCAGTAGGCGCTGGGTGGGCGGCAGCAGCACGTAGTACAGCACCACGCCCAGCACGAAAGGGATGGCCAGCCACAGCATCTGCTCCATCAGCGCGAGCAGCAGGCAGGTGGCGCCGATGATGGCGCACCAGACCACGGGACCGGAACGGTGCTCGTCCATCACATCAACTCGATCTGCGGACGGTCGCCCACGACGCCGCGCAGGCGGCGGCCCAGGTGGCGCGCCAGTGCCAGCGCGATCTTGTAACCGACCACGGCATCCGTTTCCATCAGGGCCGTGAAGTCGGCGCGGAAGAACACGGCCAGTTCGCAGTTATCGATGGCGCGCGCCTGGGCGCTGCGGGGCGTGTTGTCCAGCAGGGCCATGTCGCCGAAGAAAGCGCCCGGTTCCAGCTCGGCCACCGGCTCATAACCGTGTTCGCGCTCCTTGTTGATGCGCACCCGGCCGGAGAGGATCAGGTACAGCGCCTGGCCTTCCTCGCCTTCGTCGAAGACGATCTCGTCCGCCAGGTAGCGGCGCTCGTGCACCAGGCCGTGCACCGTCTTCAGCTCGCGCGGCGTGAGGGAAGCGAATAGCGGTGAGCTGTGCAGCTGCACTTCGCGCGGCGACAGTTCGTTCGACTTGAGGAAACCAAAGATCACGGCAACTCCCTTGTGTAAGAGTTCCATTATGGCATTTGGCGGCAGAAATGAAAAAAGCCCGGACTAGCCGGGCTTCTTTCTGAATATTGGCGGAGCGGACGGGGCTCGAACCCGCGACCCCCGGCGTGACAGGCCGGTATTCTAACCAACTGAACTACCGCTCCAATTCTTCATCACAGTGTCTGGTGGGCGCTGAGAGGGTCGAACTCCCGACCTAATCCTTGTAAGGGATCCGCTCTACCAACTGAGCTAAGCGCCCCCGCCTTCACTGTCGAACGTTTGTCACAACGTTCAGAAGAGGCCGTATTGTAATGTGGCTTTTCGCACCCACGCAAGGGTTTTTTCGAAAATTTTTCGGATTATTGCAAAATGCCCCATTGCGACAGCAGCCAGGCCGTCTCGAATGCCCGCTCTTCCAGGGCGTTGTAGCGGCCCGAAGCACCGCCGTGGCCGGCGCCCATATTGACTTTCAGCAGCAGCGGATTGCTGTCCAGCTTGAAGGTACGCAACTTGGCCACGTACTTGGCGGGTTCCCAGTACATCACCTGGCTGTCGTTCAGGCTGGTCGTCACCAGCATGGCGGGGAATCGGGCATAAGTGATGTTGTCATAAGGACTATAGCTGCGCATATAGTCGTAAGCGGGCTTCTGGTTCGGGTCGCCCCATTCCAGGTATTCGCCCGTCGTCAGCGGCAGGGTAGGGTCCATCATCGTGTTCATCACATCGACAAAGGGGACGGCGGCGTGCACGGCGTGGAACAGGTCCGGCCGCATATTGACCACGGCCCCCATCAGCAGCCCGCCCGCGCTGCCACCCTGGATGGCGAGGCGCTCGGGGCTGGTCCACTTCTCGCGGACCAGGTATTCGGCGCTGTCGATGAAATCGGTGAAGGTGTTCTTCTTCTTCATCAACATGCCCTCTTCGTGCCACGCTTCGCCGAGCTCATTGCCGCCGCGGATCTGCGCGGCAGCAAACACGACGCCGCGTTCCAGCAGGCTCAGTCGCGGCAGGTTGAAGCGGGCTTCGTTCGGCACGCCATAGGAACCGTAGCCGTACAGCAGCAGCGGCGCCGAGCCGTCGCGCTTCACATCCTTGCGGTAGACGAGCCACAGCGGCACTTTCACGCCATCGCGCGCCGTCGCCCACAGCCGCTTCGTCTCGTAGCGGCTGAAATCGAAGCCGCCCGCCACTTCCTGCTGCTTCAGCACCTGGCGCGCGCCGGTCTTCATATCCACTTCCAGCACGCGCGGCGGCGTCAGCGGCGACTGATAGGTGATGCGGTAGCCGGTGGACGTGTATTCCGGTGTGCCGCCAAAATTCGGCATGCGCTCGCCGCTGGCCCAGTACACGGCTTCGTCGAACTTCACTTCAAGCCACTTCCTGGTGGCGAAGTCGTAGATGCGGGTGCGGTTCAGCGCCTTCGATTTTTCATTCAGCACGAGGAAGCCGGCATACGGCTCGATGCTCTGGATCAGGACATCCTTGTTGTGCGGGACCAGCGTTGTCCATTGCTTCGGCTGCGCCAGCGGCGCGCTGACGACGCGGAAGTTCTTCGCGTCCCTGTTGGTCAGTATGTAGAGCTGGCCCTCGCGGTGCTCGACGAAGTAACGGTGCTTCTTCTCGCGGCCCAGCGCCGTACGCCAGGCGCCGGCTGGTTCGCCGGCGGGCAGCATGAAGACTTCGGTGGTATCGGTGGAAGTCGCATCGAGGAAGAGGAATTTGCCGTCGCGGCCGGGACGTACTTCGATGGAGAACTGCTCCACCGGCTCGAAGTACGCTTCCTGCACCTTGCCATCGATGCCGAGGCGTGACAGGCGGTCGGCGCGCTTGGTGGTCGCATCTTCCTGCACGACGAACAGGTTCCTGCTGTCCGCCGCCCAGGCCAGCGAGCGCACGCGCGGCAGGCTGGCGCTAAGCACCTGGCCGGTTTTCAAGTCCTTGATGTAGAGGTCGTACTGGCGGAAGCCGGTGGTATCTGTGGTGTAGGCCAGCAGCGCGCCATCGGGGCTGGGTTCCATGCGACCGAGGGCAAAGAAGGCATGGCCTTCGGCCAGCCTGTTCTGGTCGAGCAGGATTTCCTCAGGCGCATTCGCATCGTAGGTGGAATCGGCAGCCGCGCGGCGGCGCAGGTTCAGCGGGTATTG
>DASWYX010000641.1:0-13265 GCA_036404755.1 Pseudoduganella sp. | reverse complement strand
CCGGTATCAAAATGTGAGAAGACTGATGAACTTCAAGAAATTCCTGGTCGGCCTGACCATTGCCGTCACCGCCATGGGCGTGATGGCCGAACTGTCGGCACGCCCGATGGGCGGCGGCCGGTCCTTCGGACGCCAGTCGTCCAGTGTGAGCCGCATGCCGGCCGCGCCGGCGCCGTCCCAGTCGCCTTCGATGGCGCCGCGCCAGGCTGCCCAGCCGGCGCCGGCTCCTGCTGTGCCGCCTGCGGCCACGCCTAAACCGCCCAGCCCCTGGAAGGGTATCCTGGGCGGCGCGCTGCTGGGCCTGGGCCTGGGCGCGCTGTTCTCCCACTTCGGCATGGGCGGCGCGATGGCCAGCGCCCTGGGTTCGATCCTGATGATCGCCCTGATTGGCGGCGTGATCTTCTTCATCGTCAACATGCTGCGTCGCAAGTCGGCGCCGGCGCCGCGTCCCGTGTCCGCTTTCGGCGGCCAGCAGGGCTATGGCGGCCCGCAAGGCGTGTCGACGCCGGAAATCGGCTCCGGCCTGAACCAGCCGGCCGCACAGCCGGCGGCGTTCCAGCCCGTGCAGCCAGTGCAGCCTGAGCCGGTAGCGGCCCCGGCCGCGGCGCCTGCGTACACCCAGTGGGGCGTGCCGGCCGACTTCGACTCCTACAACTTCCTGCGCCACGCGAAGAGCAATTTCATCCGCCTGCAGGCTGCCTGGGACAAGGCCGACGTCAACGATATCCGCGAATTCACCACCCCGGAAGTGTTCGCCGAACTGCGCATGCAGATCCAGGAGCGCAACGGCCAGGAAGACTTCACCGACGTGGTGCAGATCGAAGCCGAGCTGCTGGGCATCGAGAACGACGGCAAGGATTACCTGGCAAGCGTGCGCTTCACCGGCATGATCAAGCCGGCCAAGGATGCGCTGGCCGAACCGTTCAAGGAAGTGTGGAACCTGGTGAAGCCCGTCTCCGGCAACGGCGGCTGGCTGCTGGGCGGTATCCAGCAGATTGCCTGAAGAGCAGCGTTGCTGCCTTCTAGCTGGTAAGATCGAGACCGCCCCGATTTCCGGGGCGGTTTTTGTTTGTTCAAAACGTTTATGTTCCCATTTTCCCTGCCCACATTCGCTGTTCCTGTCGCCGCCACCATCAACCACCTGCTGGCGCAGGAGGACTGGGCGCGCACGGAACTGAAGCTGCATGCGGGGAAGGTGGCCGTGATCGACGCCAGCCCCGTCACGCTGCGCCTGCGCGTGTCGCCCGATGGCATGGTGGCCGCGGCGCCGGCCGACGCGGCCGCCAATGTGAAGATCAGCCTCAAACTGTCCGACTTGCCGCTGATCGCGCAGAACCGCGAGCGCGCCTTTTCCTACGTGCAGATCGAGGGCGACGCGGAATTCGCAAACGCCATTTCCCACCTCAGCCAGTCGCTGCGCTGGGAAGCCGAGCATGACCTGGAAAAGCTGGTGGGGCCGATTGCCGCCGTGCGCGTGGTGCAGGGCGCCAGGGCAGCCGTGGCCGCCGCGCAGAACGGACAGCGCAAGCTGGCCGAAAACGTGGCTGAGTACTTCCTCGAAGAGAAGCCGCTGCTGATCCGTCCCGTGCTGGCCGAGGAGTTCGGCGCCGACGTGGTGAAGCTGCGGGACGATGTCGAACGCGCCAGCAAGCGCCTCGAAAAACTCGAACAAAAACTGGCGCGCCTTGCGGCGCAATCGAATCCCGAAGCTCAATGATCCGTAAATTCCTCCGGCTGTTCAAGATCGTCCGCGTCTCCGTCAAATACGGGCTGGACGAAATCGCCATCTCCGGCTTCGACAAGCCGCGCATCAGCCAATTCCTCGATTTCGTTTTCTTCTGGCGCGACCTGTCCACGCCGCGCGGCGTGCGCCTGCGCCGCGCGCTGGAGGAGCTGGGGCCGATCTTCGTCAAGTTCGGCCAGGTGCTGTCCACCCGCAGCGACCTGATTCCGCCGGACCTGGTGTTTGAACTGTCCAAGCTGCAGGACCGCGTGCCGCCTTTCGATTCCGACCTGGCCATCGCGCTGATCGAGTCGTCGCTGGGCGCCCACCCGGATGAACTGTTCGCCCGCTTCGAGCGCGTGCCCGTCGCATCGGCCTCCATCGCCCAGGTACACTTCGCCGCGCTGAAAGATGGTACCCAGGTGGCGGTGAAGGTGCTGCGCCCAGGCATGAAGCGCCTGATCGATGAAGACGTGGCCCTGATGCATATCGCGGCCAACTTCATCAACAGCGTGTGGGAGGACTCCAAGCGCCTGAAGATCCAGGAAGTCGTGTCCGAGTTCGACAAATACCTGCACGACGAACTGGATCTGATGCGCGAGGCGGCCAATGCCAGCCAGCTGCGCCGCAATTTCGTCGATTCGAAGCTGCTGATGGTGCCGGAAATGTACTGGGACTATTGCTCCAGCAGTGTGATCGTGATGGAGCGCATGCACGGCATTCCCGTGTCGCAGATCGACCGCCTGATCGAGGCCGGCGTGGACATGAAAAAGCTGTCGTCGGACGGCGTCGAGATTTTCTTCACCCAGGTCTTCCGCGATGGCTTCTTCCACGCCGATATGCACCCGGGGAATATCCTGGTGTCGATCGAGCCGGAAACCTTTGGCCGCTATATTGCGCTGGACTTCGGCATCGTCGGCACCCTGAACGATTACGACAAGGATTACCTGTCGCAGAACTTCCTGGCCTTCTTCCGCCGCGACTACAAGCGCGTGGCCGAGGCGCACATCGAGTCCGGCTGGGCGCCCAAGGAAACCCGGGTGGACGAGCTGGAAGCCGCCGTGCGCGCCTGCTGCGAACCAATCTTCGACCGTCCGCTGAAGGACATCTCCTTCGGCCAGGTTCTGCTGCGCCTGTTCCAGACTTCGCGCCGCTTCAACGTGGAAGTGCAGCCGCAACTGGTGCTGCTGCAAAAGACGCTGCTGAATATCGAGGGCCTGGGCCGCACGCTGGACCCGGACCTGGACCTGTGGAAGACCGCCAAGCCTTACCTGGAGCGCTGGATGGCCGAGCAGGTCGGCTGGCGCGGCCTGATCGAGCGCCTGAAGGCCGAGGCGCCGCGTTATTCGCATATCCTGCCATCCCTGCCGCGCCTGGCGCAGCAGGCGCTGATCGTGGGCGGCGAGCGTGACCACGAAACCCGCGACCTGCTGCGCCTGATGGCGATCGAGCAGCGCCGCACCAACCGCCTGCTGGCCTTCTTCGTCTTCTTCGTCGGCGCCTTCGTGATCGGCGCCGTCGGCTTCCAGGCCTGGCTGCGCTGGGGCGGGGGACACTGATGCCCGAGTTCCGCAGCCGCGACCCTCTGTCGCCGGCGTTCTGGGATGAGCGTTTCGATGGCGAGTTCACGCCGTGGGACCGGGGCGGCGTGCCTGAACGCTTGCGGCGCTTTGTTGACGAAAACCGAACCCCAGGGTCAGACCCACAGGGTCAGACCCCAGCCCGCGGCAGCCGCGTATCAGGGTCTGACCCTCTGGGTCTGACCCCGGGTTTGGGTTTAACAGCGCTAATCCCCGGCTGCGGCGCCGGCTACGAGCTCGCGCTGCTGTGCGAATCCGGCTGGAACGCCACCGCCATCGACTTCTCCCCCTCCGCTGTGGCAGCCGCGCGACAAAACGTCGGCCGTCACGCCGGCCGCGTGGTCGAAGCCGACTTCTTCGTCTACCAGCCGCCGCAGCCGCTGGACATCATCTACGAACGCGCCTTCCTGTGCGCCATGCCGCGCCACATGTGGCCGCAAGTCATCGAACGCTGGGTGCAATTGCTGCCGGAGAATGGTCAGCTGGTCGGATATTTCTTCTTCGACAACAACGAAAAAGGCCCCCCATTCGGCGCCGACCGCACGGAGCTGCAGGCGCTGCTGGAGCGCCATTTCGTGCTGGAACAGGACGAGCCGGTCGAGGACTCCATCCCCGTGTTCCAGGGCAAGGAGCGCTGGATGTCCTGGCGCCGGAAAAAAGGCTTATAATTCAGGGTTTTGATGTTTTTTGCGGAGTAAAGATGCCTATCTATGCTTACCGCTGCGAGGACTGTGGCTTTGCGAAGGACGTGCTGCAAAAGATCTCCGATCCGCAGCTGACCGATTGCCCATCCTGCGGCAAATCGACCTTCCGGAAGCAGGTGACCGCGGCTGGTTTCCAGCTGAAGGGCACCGGCTGGTATGTGACGGACTTCCGTGGCGGCAGCGCGCCGGCCACCGGCGTGTCCAGCGGCACGGGCGCCAAGAGCGATGCAGCCCCGGCTGCAGCGGCACCTGCACCGGCTGCGCCGACGCCGGCCGCCAAGGCCGACTAAGCCCTCCGCACAAGGAACCCGATGCGTAAATATTTCATTACCGGCTTGCTGATCCTGGTGCCCCTGGCCATTACCGCCTGGGTGCTGAACATTATCGTCGGCACGCTGGATCAGTCGCTGCTGCTGGTGCCCGAGCGCTGGCAGCCGCATACCCTGTTCGGCTTCGATATCCCGGGCCTGGGTACCATCCTGACCATCCTCATCGTGTTCCTGACCGGCCTGCTGACCAATAACCTGGTCGGCAACTTCATCGTCAGGCAGTGGGAAAAGCTGCTGCACCGCATTCCCGTCGTCAGCTCGCTGTACGGCAGCGTGAAGCAGGTGTCGGACACGCTGTTTTCCTCGTCCGGCAATGCCTTCCGCAAAGCCGTCATGGTGCCGTATCCGCACGCCGGCTCGCGCACCATCGGCTTCCTGACCGGCACGCCCGCCGCGGGCGTGGCCAAGCACCTGGACGAGGAATACATCAGCGTCTACGTGCCCACCACCCCCAACCCCACGTCCGGCTTCTTCCTGATGCTGCCGAAAAAAGACGTTATCGAACTCGACATGACTGTCGACGCCGCGCTGAAGTACATCGTTTCGATGGGCGTTGTCGCCCCTGAATAAAATCCAACCTGAACTGAGAATCAATATGTCCATGCGTACTCAATACTGCGGCCTCACCACTGAAGCACTGTTAGGCCAAACCGTCAGCCTGTGCGGCTGGGTACACCGTCGCCGCGATCACGGCGGCGTGATCTTCATCGACCTGCGCGACCGCGAAGGCCTTGTGCAGGTCGTTTGCAATCCGGATCAGGCGGACGTGTTCAAGGTCGCCGAGTCCGTGCGCAACGAGTACTGCCTGCGCGTGACCGGCGTAGTGAAGGACCGCCTGGCCGGCACCGTCAACAACAACCTGAAGTCGGGCAAGATCGAAGTGATCGCCTCGCAGGTGGAAGTGCTGAACGCCTCCGTGCCGGTGCCGTTCCAGCTGGATGACGACAACCTGTCCGAAACCACCCGCCTGACCCACCGCGTGCTGGACCTGCGCCGTCCGCAGATGCAGAACAACCTGCGCCTGCGCTACAAGGTGTCGATGGAAGTGCGCAAGTACCTGGACAACCTGGGCTTCATCGATATCGAAACCCCGGTGCTGACCAAGTCCACCCCGGAAGGCGCGCGTGACTACCTGGTGCCTTCGCGCGTGAACGCCGGCGAATTCTTCGCACTGCCGCAGTCGCCGCAGCTGTTCAAGCAGCTGCTGATGGTGGCCAACTTCGACCGCTACTACCAGATCACCAAGTGCTTCCGCGACGAAGACCTGCGCGCCGACCGCCAGCCGGAGTTCACCCAGATCGACTGCGAAACCTCCTTCCTGAACGAGCAGGAAATCCGCGATCTGTTCGAAGACATGATCCGCATGGTGTTCAAGAACACCATGAACGTCGAGCTGCCTAACCCATTCCCGGTGATGGACTTCGCCGAAGCCATGGGCAAGTACGGTTCCGACAAGCCGGACATGCGCGTGAAGCTGGCCTTCACCGAACTGACCGACGTGATGAAGGACGTGGACTTCAAGGTCTTCTCCGGCGCCGCCAACATGGCCAACGGCCGCGTGGTCGGCCTGCGCGTGCCGAAGGGCGCGGACATGCCGCGTTCGGAAATCGACGCCTACACCCAGTTCGTCGCCATCTATGGCGCCAAGGGCCTGGCCTACATCAAGGTCAATGAGAAGGCCAAGGGCCGCGACGGCCTGCAGTCCCCGATCGTGAAGAACATCCACGACGCGGCGCTGGCCCAGATCCTGGAGCGCACCGGCGCCCAGGACGGCGACCTGATCTTCTTCGGCGCCGACAAGGCCAAGGTGGTCAACGATGCGATCGGCGCGCTGCGCGTGAAGATCGGCCACTCCGATTTCGGCAAGGCCAATGGCCTGTTCGACGACGTGTGGGCGCCGCTGTGGGTGATCGACTTCCCGATGTTCGAGTACGACGAGGAAGACGACCGCTGGACCGCGACCCACCACCCGTTCACGTCGCCGAAGGATGGCCACGAGGACATGCTGGAAACCAATCCGGGCGCCTGCATCGCCAAGGCTTACGACATGGTGCTGAACGGCTGGGAACTGGGCGGCGGCTCGATCCGTATCCACCGCGAAGAAGTGCAGTCGAAGGTGTTCCGCGCGCTGAAGATCGGCGCCGAGGAAGCGCAAGAGAAGTTCGGCTTCCTGCTGGACGCGCTGCAGTACGGCGCGCCTCCGCACGGCGGCCTGGCCTTCGGCCTGGATCGTATCGTGACGCTGATGACCAAGTCCGATTCCATCCGCGACGTGATCGCCTTCCCGAAAACCCAGCGCGCACAGTGCCTGCTGACCCACGCTCCGTCTCCGGTCGACGAGAAGCAGCTGCGCGAGCTGCACATCCGCCTGCGCACGCCTGAGCCTAAGGTGGCTGGCTAAAACCCAGGGGCCGGGTCAGACCCGAGGGTCTGACCCGCCTTCAGGTTTAAGGCATGAAACCATACAAGATCCCCGAATCCGTCCTGGTAGTCATCCACACCGCCGACCTGCAGGTGCTGCTGATCGAGCGCGCCGACAAGGGCGGCTACTGGCAATCCGTCACCGGTTCGAAGGACAGCATCGACGAACCCCTGCTCACCACCGCCACGCGCGAACTGTTCGAAGAAACCGGCATCGTCGCCGACGGCAAGGACATCGTGCTGCGCGACTGGGGCCTGTCCAACATCTACGAAATCTACCCCGTCTGGCGCCACCGCTACGCGCCCGGCGTCACGCACAACACCGAGCACGTCTTCAGTGTCGAAGTCCCGCGCGAGATTCCCATCATGCTCAGCGCGCGCGAGCACGTGCAGCATGTGTGGCTGCCCTGGCTGGAAGCGGCCGACCGCTGCTTCTCTCCCTCCAACGCGGAAGCCGTCCTGCAACTGCCGCATCAGCTAGCAAAGTACAAGCTTTAAGACCGCGTGCGTTCCCATCCAAAGTGTGGATAATGGAAACAACTACTCGTCTATGCCGGGACGGTCGCCATGCCAGACACACAGGACATCTCGCTGGAGCAATTGCAAGTTGGTCTGTACATTCATCTCGACCTGAAATGGTTCGAGCACCCGTTTGCCTTCAGCCAGTTCAAGATCAAGTCGGACGATCAGATCCGCACGCTGCGCAGCCTGGGCTTGCAGAGAATACGCTTCGACCCCGCCCTGAGCGACGTGCCGCCCGTGCCGCTGTCGCCCGATGCCCCGCCTGCGCCGCCGGCTGAAGCGCTGCGCACGCCGCCTCCCGAATCGCCCGAACTGGCCGCCAAGCGCGCCATGATGGCGCGCATCCGCGCCCAGCGTGAAAGCGCGGCCCGCATCGAGCACGCCTTCGTGGACACGGCCAAATCGATACGCGATATCGAGAAGAACCTGTTCTCCCGTCCCGCCGAAAGCTTGGAGCGTGCGACCGAGCTGATCGGCAAGATCACGGACTCCATCCTCGTCGCGCCCGACCTCGCCATCCACGTCATGGGCGACAAGGTGGGCGGCGAGGAAATCTATGTGCACTCGCTGAACGTGACCATGCTGTCGATGATGATCGCGCGCGACATCAAGCTGCCGGTCGAAGTGGCAAAGGCGCTCGGTGTGGGCGCGCTGTTCCACGACATCGGCGTGAAGAACATCCCGGACCGTGTGCTGAACAAGCTCGATCCCTGGACCAGCGCCGAACAGAAGCTCTACGAATCTCACGCCCTCGCGGGCCACGATATCGGCCAGTCGATGAAATTTCCGCACGCCGCCATTGCCGTCTGCCGCGACCACCATGAAATGTTCGACGGCAGCGGCTATTCGCGCGGCCTGAAAGGGGAAGCCATCGGCATGCTGGCGCGCATCGTCGCCATTACCAATTACTACGACGAACTGTGCAACCCGATCAATGGCGGCGCGGCCCTCACGCCGCACGAAGCGCTGTCGCTGATGTTCGCCAAGCTGCGCAGCAAGTTCGACCCCAAGCTGCTGCAGGTCTTCATCCGCTGCCTCGGCGTCTACCCGCCGGGCAGCATCGTGCAGCTGGCGAACGGCGCCACCGGCATGGTCGCCACCGTCAATACGGACAAGCCGACCAAGCCCGTGCTGGTGATCTATGAAGTGGGCGTGCCGCGCGAGGAAGCCATCATGGTGGACCTGGACCGCGAGCCGGACCTGAACATCGTGCGCTCGATCAAGCCCGCCCAGGTGCCGAAAGAAATCTTCAACTACCTGAGCCCCCGCAAGCGGGTCAGCTACTACTTCGACGCGGGCCAGCCGGGGCAGGGGGCAGGCACGTGATAGCGGAACTGCGGCAACTGATGCTGGATCACAGTCCGCAGATGATGCTGCTCGTCGATCCGGCGGACCTGCATATCCTCGTCTCCAACCACGCCGTGGAGCAGGCGCTGGGCTACAGCGGCAAGGAGCTGCTGGCCATGCAGATCACCGATATCGAATCCTCGCTGCAGGACGTGTTCTACTGGGAGGAAGTGCGCAACGGTCAGTACCAGGAAATCCAGGCCCAGGAAGGCGAATACCACCGGGCCGACGCCACCCCCATCGCTGTGATGAAGTCGGTCAAGCCGGTGGCATACGAAGGCCGCACGCTGCTGCTGGTGCAGGCGCGCGACGTGCGCCAGGAACGCAAGGTGGAGGATACGCTGGAGCAGACGCTGTCGCAGCTGCGCACCACGCTGGAATCGACCGGCAACGGCATCCTCGTGATCGACTGGCATAATCGCATCGCCAGCATGAACCGGCTGTTCAGCCAGATGTGGCGCATCCCGGACGCCCTGCTGCAGGCGGGGAACGATGCCGCCATCCTGGCCTTTCTTGCCGCCAGCGTCGAGGAAAGCGAGTCGTGCCGCGAACGCCTGCAGCAGGTGGTGGACCGCAGCGAAACGGAAGACACCTTCCGCCTCACCGACGGCCGCGTCTTCGAATGCCGTTCGCGCCCGCAGTACCTTGGCGAGCGCATCATCGGCCGCGTGTTCGGCTATACGGACATCACGGAACGCCAGCGCGCCGAGGAAGCGCTGCGCGAATCGCGCGACCAGCTGGAGAGCCGCGTCAGCGAACGCACGCTGGCGCTGCAGATGGCGAACGAAACGCTGGAAAAGGAAAAGGAGCGCCAGGCGGAGCTGATACGCAAGCTGGGCGAGGCACAGAGCCAGCTGCTGCAGTCGGAGAAGATGGCGTCGATCGGCGTGCTGGCGGCCGGGGTGGCGCACGAGATCAACAACCCGGTGGGCTTCGTCAATTCCAACCTGAGCAGCCTGCAGCGCTATGCGCAAGCCCTGCTGCGCCTGCTGGACGGCTACGAGGACGCCGCCACGCGTCTCGGCCCGGAGGACCAGGCGGCCCTGGCTGCGCTGCGGCGCGAGGTCGACGCCGACTACCTGCGCGAAGACCTGGGTTCCCTGCTGTCCGAGTCGATGGATGGCCTGGATCGCATCAAGCGCATCGTGCAGGACATGAAGGATTTCTCCCACGTGGGTGGCGGCGACGTGCTGGTGGCCAACCTGGAAGCGGGCCTGGAAAGCACGCTGAACGTGGTGTGGAACGAGCTCAAATACAAGGCCGAAGTAGTGCGCGAATTCGGCGGCGTGGCGCCGATCGAATGCATACCGTCCCAGCTGAACCAGGTGTTCATGAACCTGCTGATCAACGCCGCCCATTCGATCCGCGAACGGGGCCGCATCACCGTGCGCACGCGGCAGGACGATGCCCATGTGACGGTCGAAGTGAGCGACACGGGCAGCGGCATTCCGGAAGAATACCTGGGGCGCATCTTCGAGCCCTTCTTCACTACCAAGCCGGTAGGGAAGGGCACGGGGCTGGGACTGTCGCTGTCCTACGGCATCGTGCAGAAGCATGGCGGCCGCATCGAAGTGGATAGCGTGGTCGACCGCGGTACCACGTTCCGCGTGATCCTGCCGCGCCAGGCTGCGGGCGCCGCAATTGTGTCGCCGCCGCACAATTGACCTGCGGCAAGCGCAAACTCGGAGGTACAATCGGCGTCATGAAGATCCGCGTTGCCACCTACAACATCCACAAGGGCGTGTCGTACCGCAGCCATCCACGGGTACACGCGCTGCGGAATGCTATCGAGGCGTTCCATGCGGACCTGATCTTCCTGCAGGAAGTCCAGGGCCAGCATGACCGCATCGAGGCCCTGTATGGCGACGAGCAGCATGGGCACCGGCACTGGCCGAAGAAGGCGCAGCACGAATTCTTCGCGGGCGAGTCGCACCAGTCCGTCTATGGGCTGAATGCGCAGTACGACCACGGCCACCACGGCAATGCCTTGCTCAGCAAATATCCCATTGAAAAATGGAGCAATACCGATATATCGGACCATGCGTATGAGGCGCGCGGCATCCTGCACTCCATCGTGCAGACGCCCGATACCACCGTGCATTGTTACGTAATCCACCTGGGCCTGTTCGAACGCAGCCGCGTACGGCAGGCCGAAGCACTGATTGAAGCCGTGCGGCACTCCGCGCCGAACGGCGAGCCGGTGATCATCGCCGGCGATTTCAACGACTGGCGCAACACGCTTGGCGCCAAACTGCGCAAGGCGCTGGGAGTGGTCGAGGTCTTTGACGACGTTGGCTCTGGCTCCAGCTTGGGCGACCTGGTCCGTACCCTGGCACGACGCGAGACAGCCATCCGTCCGGCCCGTACCTTCCCGGCAGCCTTGCCCTTTTTCAGGTTGGACCGCATCTATGTGCGAGGGTTCAAGGTAGAATCCGCAGAAGTCCTGCACGGCTCGATGTGGGCCAGGCTCTCGGATCACGCTCCCATTGTGGCGAACCTGAAACTGGTGTCCTAGATGCGACCTGTCGAGTTCATAGCCGATAACGAAGTCAGCCTCCTCCATTGCGGTACAGAATATTTCCCGGCCCTGATCGATGCCATCGACCAGGCGCAGTATGAAATCTATTTCGAGACCTATATCTTTGCCGACGATGACACGGGCAAGCTGGTCAAGTCCGCCCTGAAGCTGGCGGCCAGCCGCGGCGTGCAGGTGCGGGTGCTGACGGACTGGTTCGGCACCGGGCACAAGGCCGCCAACCGCATGCACGAGGAACTGGCAGCGGCCGGCGTGGAGCACCGCATCTTCAACCCCTGGTTCACGCGCGGCATCACGCGCACCCACCGCAAGATTTGCGTGGTGGACCGCGATATCGCCTTCGTCGGCGGCATCAATATCAACGACGATATGTTCTCGGACGTGGGGCCGCGCATCGCCCTGGCCGCGCCGCGCTGGGACTTTGCCGTTTCCGTGCGCGGTCCGCTGGTGGCATCCATCCACCGCGAAGCCCAGGCCCAGTGGCAGCGCCAGGGGCATATCGGCCTGATCCGGCGCTATCAGCTGTTCAAGGAAATGCGCAAGGTCGCCAAGGCGGCCAGCGATACCACCGTGCATGCCGGCTTCGTCGTGCGCGACAACCTGCGCAACCGCAGCAAGATCCAGAAAGCCTACCTGCACGCGCTGGGGCGGGCGCGCAAGTCGGTGCTGATCGCCAATCCCTATTTCGCGCCGGGCCGCAAGTTCCGCCGTGGGCTGGCCAAGGCCGCCCAGCGCGGCGTCGAAGTCGTGCTGCTGATCGGCGTGGGCGAAATCTGGCTGCAGGACGCCGTCGCCCATTCCTTCTATCCCAAGCTGCTGGCCGCCGGCGTGAAAGTGGTCGAATACCGCAAGACGCAGCTGCATGCAAAAGTGGCGGTAATCGACGATGATTGGGCCACGGTGGGCTCCAGCAACGTGGACGGGCTGAGCCTGTTCCTGAACCAGGAAGCGAACGTGGTGATCAAGGATGCCCGCTTCGCCCGCGCGCTGCGCGAGAAGATCGAGGCGGCGGTGGCCGAGGGCGTGGTGATCCATGCCCAGGATTTCGAACACATCGGCCGCTTCCGCCGCATCGGCTACGAAGTCGCGTTTGTTGTGTATAAGACACTGATGAGAATTTTTGCTGTAGGGAAATACGCATGATGGACAATGTACGAATCGATAAATGGCTGTGGGCAGCGCGCTTCTTCAAGACCCGCCAGCTGGCCATCGATGCCATCGACAACGGCCGGGTGAAGGCAGGCGGCGACCGCGTCAAGCCGGCGCGCCTGGTCAAGCTGGGCGACAAGCTGCACATCGACAATGGCTCCGACGAATGGGACGTGCTGGTGGTAGGCCTCTCCGACAAGCGCCAGGCCGCCCCCATCGCCCGCACGCTCTATGAAGAAAGCGAAGAATCCATCGCCCGCCGAGCGAAAGAGGCCGACCGCCGCCGCCTCTTCCGTGAACCCGGCGCCGACATCAAGGGCCGCCCCACCAAGCGCGACCGCCGCACCCTCGACAGCTTCAACGAATAAATAGAACGCCACCTCTAGATTCGCGTTTGACTTTTGCACTGCACTAGATAATAGTACGAACGTTCGCAAATCTTTTTGCACCAAAGCTGGCCTGTTGGAGAGAAAATAAGATTTTCCAATCTCTCTGATGGGTAACTAACGTGAGTGGCATTCTTATTAATACTCCTACGAAATTCATGCGCAAAGGCGAGTTGACCCGGGCGGCCATTCTGGACGTGGCCCTGGACCTGGCGAGCCGTGACGGCCTGGAGGGCCTGACCATTGGCGTGCTCGCCGACAAGATGAACATGAGTAAGTCCGGTGTATTTGCCCACTTCGGCTCGCGTGAAGATTTGCAGATCGAAGTGCTGAAGCTGTATCACCGCCGTTTCGAGCAGGAAGTGTTCTACCCGGCCATGAAGGAAGCCCGCGGCCTGCCGCGCCTGCGCTCCATGTTCGCCCACTGGGTGAAGAAGGTCAGCGTGGAAATCGCGTCCGGCTGCATCTATATCAGCGGCGCCGTCGAGTATGACGACCGTCCCGGCCCGATCCGGGAGGAGCTGGTGGCGATGGTGGCCGCGTGGCAGGGCGCCTTGCTGCGCTGCGT
>DASWYX010000640.1:0-3262 GCA_036404755.1 Pseudoduganella sp. | reverse complement strand
CGGTCAGGGAAAACTCGCTGGCGAGCAAGTGCTCGTCCAGCAAGCCGATCTGGCGGGTGTAAAAACGATTGAAGTGCCGTACCGCTTCGGCAAGATTTTGTGTGCTCATGGCACATTATTATCTGCCTCAGGCAGCTATTTCAAGTGTCTGGACAAAAAAAGACCGGCTACGTCTGGATGAGCCGGCCAAAAACGCTTTTTAGGGCGCGGGGATTGGAGGAAGAAAGAGGTGACTCAGTAATTACCTCTCGCTACGGGTTAGACTTTGCCAGCCGTTCCTTAGAGAACGCTTAGGACATCCTTAGAATTCAATTAAGGAAAGAATTTAAGGAAAGAACTTGAGAAAATTTAAAGCCAAAAAAAAAGCCCGCTTGGTAGCGGGCTGAAGGGATTCAAATCGGGAGAGATTTGAAAGTGCACAGAGATCATGACTCATCAATGTGACGGGCCGATGACCGGGGAAAAGCAAGAATTCCAGTTACTAAGATAGTTCAACTTTGCCAATATAAACTCACCAATAGTCACAGAATGCGAAAAAAAATTTGGGCGTTTCAAGCTGGCGCCATGCTATTCACGGTTTTGGCGCTTTCATCTTGCACGGGACCAACTATCAACCAAGGCGCCGCGACGGCGTCGTCAACGCCGTCCGCCGCTGCGGCGCCCTCTTCCGCCGATCCTTTCGCCGCCATGGAGCAGGCGCGCGCTGCCGGCCAGGACGTGCTGGCGATCGACCATGAGAAATCGGTGGTGGCAATCACGGTGCGGCGCGGCGGCACGCTGGCGCGGCTGGGGCACGACCATGTGATTGCGTCGCACTCGGTGGAAGGCTTTGTGGCGACCGGCATGCAGAAGGCCGCGCTTCGTTTCAAGCTGAGCGAGATGGTGGTGGACGAGGCGCCGCTACGAACGCTGGCTGGCCTGCCGCCGCCGCCGTCGACGGACGCGATCTTCGCCACGCGCCGCAATATGCTGGAATATGTGCTGGAAGCGGAAAAGTATCCGTGGCTGGTGGTCCAGGCCGAGCAGGCGCCCGGCAATCCCGGCCTGCTGAATGCGGACATCACGCTGCACGGCGAAACGCGCCGCTACAGCGTGCCGGTAACGATAGAACGCAAGGATGGCGCCCTGCGCGCGACGGGCGCCTTCAACGTCAAACAGACGGACTTCGGCATCAAGCCTTTTTCCGTAATGGGCGGCGCGATGGTGGTGCAGGACCAGATCGAGCTGCGCTTCGATATCAGCGCGCGATAATCAGGCGCAGGCCGAGTCCCACGAAAATGGCGCCGGCCACGCGGTCCAGCCACATGCCAGCGCGCGGATTGCGGTTGATCCATTTGCCGACGGCGCCGGAAAAATAGCCCAGCAGACCAAACAGCATGCACGCCTGCAGCGTGAAGATCAGGCCCAGTTGGGCGGTCTGCCAGCTAACGTCGCCGCGCGCGGTCACGACGAACTGCGGCAGGAAGGACAGGAAGAACAGCACCACCTTGGGATTGATCGCGTTGGCGAACAGTCCCTTGCCGAACAGGCGCAGCAGCGATTCGTCCGGCAGGCCGCTGCCTTCCACGCGCGCGCCGCCGCGGCTGCGCAGGGCGCCGATGCCGAGCCAGATCAGGTACAGGCCGCCGAATACCTTGAGCGCCGTGAAGGCCGTCGGCGACGCGGCGATCAGGGCGGAGACGCCGAGCGTGGCCAGGATGGTGTGACTGAGGCAGCCCAGCGCGCAACCCAGGCCGAACACCATGCCCTGCTTGCGTCCGCGCGACATGCCCATGCCCAGCACCATCAGGTTGTCCGGCCCCGGCGACACGGTAATCAGCAAGGCGGCGGCGAGGAAGCCGGCAAATTGTTCTGGCGAGATCAGCATGGAAGCCCCTTTTATTTTTCGAAGGAGCATCATACCAGCGCCCTGCCCCCGGCGGAACCGCGCTCCCCTTGCGCCCGATGCGGCCGCGCGGCTACGATAGGCACATGACGACACAACGCGCCTGGGTGCGCATGCCATCCGGGCGGCGCCTTGACCTTCTCGATCCGACTCCCTTCGACTGGGACGATTCCGACCTCGCCCTTGGCCTGGCCCGCACGTATCGCTGGGGCGGGCATTCGAAGTGGCCGCTGCCGCTGTCGGTGGCCCAGCACTCGATCACCGTGATGCTGCTGCGCCGCGCCGCGTCGACGGAACCCCTGTCCCCGCTGCAGGAATTGCGCGAGCTGCTGCACGACGCGGAGGAAGGCCTGGTCGGCTTCGACGCGATTTCCGTGATCAAGCCCTTCCTCGGCGAAGGCTTCAAGGTGCTGACCTCGCGCCTGGAACATGCCGTCTTCCTGCGCTATGGCCTGCCCGCCTGGACGGCCGCCGAACACCGTCTGCACAAGGTCGCCGACCGCCTGGCCGCCGCCAGCGAGGCAGTCCACGTCGTGGGCTGGACGCCGACCGAAGTGCGCAAGACCCTGAAGATCACTATCGAGCCGTTGGAACACGATCCATTGCAGGCGGTCTACGGCGGCACCGCCTGGGAGCCATGGCCGCCCACCCTCGCCTGCGAGCGCTTTCTCTCCGAACTTCACGCGCTCCTTGCCAAACTTAAGGGCTGACTCATATGACAGTCAAACGCATGGACAACGTCGGCATCGTGGTGGAAGACCTCGATGCCGCCATTGAGTTCTTCACCGAGCTTGGCCTCGATCTCGAAGGCCGTGCCCCGATCGAAGGCGATTGGGCGGACGGTGTTACCGGCCTGCAGGGCATGCGCGTCGAGATTGCCATGATGCGTACGCCGGACGGCCACAGCCGCCTGGAACTATCCCGCTTCCTCGCCCCACCCGTGGCCGCCGATCACCGCACCGCCCCGGTCAACGCTCTCGGCTACCTGCGCGTGATGTTCGCCGTCGAGGATATCGACGACACCCTCACCCGCCTCGCCAAGCTCGGCGCAAAGCTGGTTGGAGAAGTAGTCCAGTATCAAGACATCTACCGGCTCTGCTACATCCGCGGCCCCGAAGGTATCCTCATCGGTCTGGCCCAGGATCTGAGGTAACCCGTGTTGCGCAACGATCGGATCGCCGCAGCCCATATTGCGTCTGCGAAGCGGCTCCTTGCTGCTGCCGCACAAATTGCCGCACTTCCGCTCGCTCTGCGTCTAGCTGTAGCGATTTTCGCTTGGGCGGCTTTGTACCCTACTCATGCGGAGGATGGCTTCGGAATTGAGGATGACACTTTGCGACCGGTTTCGCCAGCAGCACTTAGTGCTTTGCGTGCATA
>DASWYX010000639.1:0-7887 GCA_036404755.1 Pseudoduganella sp. | reverse complement strand
CAATCGCGTCGCCCTGCAAGCCGGCGCGACCTGGTCCGAGCAGTGCAAGGGCACGAATGCGATCGGTACCGCGATCGCGGAGGGCAAACCCGCCCTCGTGCACGCCGACCAGCACTATCTGGCGGCCAACCACTTCCTGACCTGCTCCGCGGCGCCGATCACCGACCACGCGGGCAATGTGATTGGGGTGCTGGACGTGTCCGGCGACCGCCGCAGCTTCCACACGCACACCATGGCCCTGGTGCGCATGTCCGCATTAATGGTGGAGAACCAGCTTTTCTCCGCCGCCTTCGAGGACGTGATCACCCTCCACTTCCACGCGAGGCCGGAATTCATCGGCACGCTGATGGAAGGTATCGCCTCGTTTACGCCGGGCGGGCGTTTCATTGCGGCCAACCGCGCCGGCCTGTTCCAGCTCGGGCTGTCCTTCGCCGCGCTGCAGTCGCATACTTTCAGCTCCCTCTTCGGGCTGCCCGTGTCCGCGCTGTTCGACCATTACCGCACCGCGTCGCCCGGACTGCTGGAACTCTGCCTGCACAATGGCGTGCGCGTCTTCGGCCGCGCCCAGCTGCGGCTGGCGAATACGAACTTCCAGCACGCGATCATCGCTCCACGCGAGGACGCCCATCCGGCGCAGACCAATCCCGCCCACTCTTCGCGCCGTCTTTCCGGCCTGCGCTACCTGCGCACCGGTGACCCGCAACTGGAAGCGGTGCTCGACAAGGTCACGCGCGTGCTGGGCAAGGACATCCCCATCATGATCATGGGCGAAACCGGCACCGGCAAGGAATTGCTGGCCCAGGCCATTCACAACGACTCGCCGCGCGCGCAAAGCCCCTTCGTGGCGGTGAACTGCGCGTCGATTCCGGAAACGCTGATCGAGTCCGAGCTGTTCGGCTATGAGGATGGCGCCTTTACCGGCGCGCGCAAGAAGGGCGCCGTCGGCAGGATACTGCAGGCAAATGGCGGCACGCTCTTCCTCGATGAAATCGGCGACATGCCCTTCCCGCTGCAGGCGCGCCTGCTGCGCGTGCTGCAGGAGCGCATGGTCACGCCACTGGGCAGCGGCAAGTCCATCCCGGTCAACGTGGAAGTCATTTGCGCCACCAACCACAATCTGCGTGACCGCATCACCAAGGGCCTGTTCCGCGAGGACCTGTACTACCGCCTCAACGGCTTGGTGGTGAAGCTGCCGCCGCTGCGCGAACGCACGGACCTTGAAACAGTCGTCAACAAGATCCTTTCGACCGAATCGGACGGTGCGCGCTACACCGTGTCGCCCGAACTGATGCAGCTCTTCCTGCAGCATAAATGGCCGGGCAATTTCCGCCAGCTGACCAACCTGCTGCGCACGGCCGTGGTGATGGCCGGCGACGATCACGAGATTTGCATGCGCCACATGCCGGACGACTTCCTCGACGACATGCGCGCCGAGCAGCCGGAGCTGACGGCCATCGCTACCGGCGTGGCCTGCGGCGGCGCGCGCCTGGAGGACATGGAGCAGACGATGATCGCACGCACGCTGGAAGCGAACGGCGGCAATGTGTCCGCCACCGCCCGCGCCCTGGGCGTTTCGCGCAATACGATTTATCGCAAGCTGCCCCATCTCAAATGATCAGAAGAAGAGGATGCCGCCGAAGGAACCGCCGTTCATCCTCGCTTCCCCACCGCCGAAGGCCTTGGACCGGGTCTGTCCGATTTCACCGACCAGCGTGATCGCGCTGGTCAGCGAGTAGTAAGCGCCCAGCGTGAGATTGGCGTTCGACTTCAGGCCGCGCGTGCCGATTGTGTTGTCGTCGTTGCGGCTGATGCCGTAGCCGATGCCGAGTTTGAGCTTGTCGCCGGTCTTCATCGTCGCCTGCACGAAGCCGTGCTTGCCGCGCACCTCGCCCTGGTCCGCATCGGACAGGATGCCGACGCCCTTCCCGCCCTGGAAGTTGGCCAGCACGCCAAAAGCCCCGTATTGGTAGGCCGCGCCAACCTCGTAGGCCGCCATCGCGAAGTCAGATGCGCCGGCTGCCACTGCATGGAACTTCTGCGTCTTGCCGCCCACCCAGGCACGCAGGCCGCCAACGGCGTAGCTCAATTGCGCCTGCACCTGCGGCTGCGATTGGGTCGAGTACTGTGCGGCCGACACGATCGGCGAATCGACGACAGGGCTGACCAGCGCCGCATCCACGGTGAAGCCGGAGAACTTCGGCGAGGTGTAGGCGATCTGGCCGTAGTAGCCCACATAGGCGTAGCCCGCGCCGATGTGCCCCAGCGTGACACGGCCGCGCTGCGTAGCCTGCACCGGTGCGCCTGCGCCGATCAGCGTCATGTCGCCGAAGATGGCGTTGTTGCCGAAGATGCCGTTGTCGCGGCCCAGCTTGACCGTGCCCATCTCCGCATTGCCAAAGCTGAACCAGGCCTGGCGCACGTCCACTTCGCTGTTCTGCGCGATCGCGCTGTCCGTTGCGGTGGCGTGATAGATGCCTATGTGGGCCTTGATGTCGTAGTCGCCCTGCCTGGTGGTGGCGGAGGTGACGAGGCCATTGGGCAGCAGGCCATTGCCGATGGTGGTGCGGTTGTCCTCGCCGGCGCAGCCGATGCCCCGGCTTGCCAGCGCCAGCCCGCCGACCGCATCGCCGCTGCACGAGACATGCGTGTAGTAGGCGTTCACGATGCCGCCCACATTGAGGTTCCAGTCGCCTGCCTTGACATCGACAGCGTGGGCCGCGGGTGCGAGTGCGGCGCCCACAAGGGCCGCCAGCATGGTCTTTTTCATTTTCGTCTCCTGTTTATGTTGGAAGGTTGTGATGCACAGGAGTCAGGGCAATTTGCGTGCCGATGCACTCGCAGAGGGAGCGCAGCCAATGCGCGCTGTTCACGCTGCGCCGTTACGGACCAGTGTTGTTCAGTTCCGGCGCGGGACAGCAAATAAAAAAAGGGCGGCACGAAGCCGCCCCAATGGAGTACACACTCTTTACCTGGCGAGTTTGAACACCCACACAGAACCACCTTGCTCAAGGAAGTTGACCTTCTTCGCGACTTCGCCGCCCCACAGCGGCACAGCGCCGCCCCAGCCCGACACCACCGCCACATACTGCGTACCGTTTTCCTGCCAGGTGACAGGCGGCGCCACCACGCCGGAGCCGGTCTGGAACTTCCACAACTCCTTGCCGGTGTTCGCGTCCAGCGCTTTCAGGTAGCCTTCAGGCGTGCCATAGAAGACAAGGCCGCCGGCAGTCGTCATCACGCCGCCCCACAGCGGCGCGTTGTTCTTCACTTCCCACTTGATCTTGCCACTCTTGGGATCGATGGCGCGCAGCGCGCCGATGTAATCGTCGTACAGCGGCTTGATGGTGAAGCCCGCGCCCAGGTAAGCGCCGCCTTTCTTGTAGCTGATCGGCTCGTTCCAGATATCCATGCCCCATTCGTTGGCGGGGACGTAGAACAGCTTTGTCTGCGGGCTGTATGCCATCGGCATCTGGTTCTTCGCGCCGAGGAAGGCCGGCGCTGCGAACACGGTGCTGCCCTTCTTGCCCTCTTCTCCCTTGGTCGGATCGCCCGGACGGCCATCGGAGGTGTAGATCGGGCGGCCCGTCTTCAGGTCGATGCCGGAGGCCCAGGTGATCTTGTGCACGAAGGGGAAGGCGTTCTGCAACTTGCCCTCTTTCGCATCGATCACGTAGAAGAAGCCGTTGCGGTCCGCCTTGCCGCCGTAACGCTTGCCGTCCATATCGAAGGTGACGAATTCGTTGGCGCCGTCGAAGTCCCAGGCATCGTTGGGCGTGTTCTGGTATGCCCATTTGATCGCGCCGGTTTCAGGGTCAAGCGCCACGGTGGACGAGGAATACAGATTGTCGCCGGGTCGCAGGTGGCTGTTCCATGGCGCCGGGTTGCCGGTGCCGAAGTAGGCCAGGCCAGTCTTCGGATCGTAGGTGCCGCCCATCCAGGTCGATGCGCCGCCGGTCTTCCACAGTTCGCCCGGCCAGCTCTTGTTCACGGTGCCGGTGATGCCGTTCTCGATCGGGTTGCCGTCCTTGTCGTAGCGATAGCCCATATGGCCTTCCACCATGGGGCGCATCCACAGCAGCTCGCCCGTTTTCGGGTTGCGCGCTTCAACGCGGCCCACCACGCCAAACTCGCCGCCGGATACGCCGGTCAGCAGGATCCCCTTGGCGATCAGCGGCGCGGCGGTCATCGAGTAGCCGGCGGCGTAGTCGTCCACCTTCTCCTTCCATACCACCTTGCCGGTATCCTGGTCCAGTGCGACCAGGTATGCATCGAGCGTGCCGAAGATGACCAGGTTGTCGTACAGCGCGGCGCCGCGGTTGATCACGTCGCAGCAGGGCATGATGCCGTCCGGCAGGCGGTGCTCATACTTCCACAGCTTGTTGCCTGTCTTGAGGTCGATCGCAAACAGGCGCGAATACGACGCGGTGACGAACATCTTGCCGTTGTAGATGACCGGCTGCGATTCCTGGCCGCGCTGCTTCTCGCCGCCGAAGGAGAAGGACCACGCGGGCACCAGCTTGCCGACGGTCTTCGTGTTGATCTGCGTGAGCGTCGAATAGCGCTGGCCTTCCGATCCCATGCCGGAGGACAGCACGCTGCTCGTGTCCCTGGCCGCATTATCGAGCATCGTGGTGGTCACGCTGCCGCTGCCTGCCTGGGCCAGTGCGGTGGCGCCAAGCAGCAATCCCATGGTGATGTATTTCACGGTTGTCTCCTTTGTTATCGTTTGATCTGGCGCGAGGCCTGCAGGGCATCGCACTCTGCGTCACTGAATAGACGGGAACGGAGCAGGAAGCGCTTGCCACTGCCGTTTTCGAGCGAGAACATGCCGCCATTGCCCGGCACGACATCGATGATCAGCTGCGTGTGCTCCCAGTACTCGTACTGCTCCAGGCCGATGAAGAACGGCGCGCCACCCAGGTTGCCCAGGTAGACGTCCGTTTCGCTGACATTGAACTCGCTCGCCGGATAGCACATCGGCGCGCTGCCGTCGCAGCAGCCGCCGGACTGGAAAAACATGATCGGACCGTGCCGCTGATGCAGCGCGGCGATCAGTTCCAGTGCTTCATCGGTCGCCGTGACGCGGGCAATGGCGTTGTCCATGCTCCGTCCCCCTGTTTGTTAGAAGAAGGTTAGAAGAAGCCCAGCGCGTTGGGGTTGTAGCTGACCAGCAGGTTCTTGGTCTGCTGGTAGTGTTCGAGCATCATCTTGTGATTCTCGCGGCCGATGCCGGACTGCTTGTAGCCGCCGAAGGCTGCGTGCGCCGGGTACAGGTGGTAGCAATTGGTCCACACGCGCCCGGCCTGGATGCCGCGGCCGACGCGGAAGGCGCGGCTGCCGTCGCGCGTCCACACGCCGGCGCCCAGGCCGTACAGCGTGTCGTTGGCGATGCGCAGTGCATCTTCTTCATCCTTAAAGGTGGTCACGGAGACCACCGGGCCGAAGATCTCTTCCTGGAAGATGCGCATCTTGTTGTCGCCCTTGAAGACGGTTGGGCGCACGTAGTAACCGCCTTCCAGGTCGCCGGACTGGATGGTGCGTTCGCCGCCGGCCAGCAGCTGGGCGCCTTCCTGCCGTCCAATGTCCATATAGGACAGGATCTTCTCCAGCTGTTCCTGCGAAGCCTGGGCGCCGATCATGGTGGAGGAATCCAGCGGATTTCCCTGGCGGATGGCTGCCACGCGCGCCAGCGCGCGCTCGATGAACTTCTCGTAGATCGATTCCTGCACCAGCACACGCGACGGGCAGGTGCAGACTTCACCCTGGTTCAGTGCGAACATGGCGAAGCCTTCCAGGCACTTGTCGAAGAAGGCATCGTCCGCATCCATCACATCCTCGAAGAAGAGGTTGGGCGACTTGCCGCCCAGCTCCAGCGTGACGGGGATCAGGTTCTGCGCGGCATAGCCCATGATCAGGCGGCCCGTGCCGGTTTCGCCGGTGAACGCAATCTTGGCGATGCGCTTGCTGGAAGCCAGCGGCTTGCCAGCCTCCAGGCCGAAGCCGTTCACCACGTTCAATACGCCCGGCGGCAGCAGGTCGCCGATCAGTTCCAGCAGCACCATGATCGAAGCGGGCGTTTGCTCGGCGGGCTTCAGCACCACGCAATTGCCGGCAGCCAGCGCAGGCGCCAGCTTCCACACGGCCATCAGGATCGGGAAGTTCCACGGAATGATCTGGCCGACGACGCCCAGCGGCTCGTGGAAGTGGTAAGCGTAGGTCTGCGCATCGATCTGCGCGACCGAGCCTTCCTGTGCTCGGATGCAGCCGGCGAAATAGCGGAAGTGGTCGATCGCCAGCGGGATGTCGGCGGCCATCGTTTCGCGAATAGGTTTGCCGTTGTCGATGGTTTCGGCCGTGGCGATCAGGCTCAGGTTCTGCTCCATGCGGTCGGCCATCTTGTTCAGGATGTTGGCGCGCTCGGTCTGCGAAGTCTTGCCCCATGCCTCCTTCGCGGCGTGGGCGGCATCCAGCGCCAGCTCGACGTCTTCTGCGGTGGAGCGGGCGACCTCGCAGAAAGGCAGGCCGGTGATCGGGGTGATGTTGGCGAAGTACTCTCCCTTCACCGGCGGCACGAATTTGCCGCCGATGTAGTTGTCGTAGCGCTTCTTGAAGGGATTGGCCACGCCCAGTTTGCTGATGTCCGCGAGATTCATGTCGTCCTCTATTCAGTGTGTTGTGGGGACCGCCCCGGTACGAAGCGGCACGCTTGTGTATTCCGCAATTGCCGTGCCAGCGCTTCTGGTGGGGGAAACCGTGCCGGCCGGCGCTCCACGTGTTCCAAACTTGAACACCTGTTGCTCCACTCAACGGATCACCACACCCCAGGGCAGTTCGCCCACGGGGATATCAGCCACCTTCTTCGCGCTCGCGGTGTCGATCACCGAGACATTGTTGGAGCGTCCGTTGGCCACATAGAGCTTGCCGCCGTCCGGCGTGAGAGCCATGTTCCAGGGCCGCTTGCCGACCGGGATCGTGGCGCTGACGGTATTGCGGGCGGTATCGATCTGCATCACGGTGCCGTCCATTCCGTTCGACACATAGACGCTGCGGCCATCCGGGTGCACGGCAATGCCGTTGGCATTCTTGCCGGCCGGGATGGCGGCCAGCGTGCGCAGGGTCGCGGTGTCGATCACGTAGACAGTGTTCACCAGTTCGCAGGCCACGTAGGCGCGGCGGGCGTCCGGTGAGAAGCCGATGCCACGCGGGCGCAGACCGACGGCAACGGAACCGGTCTGCCTGTGGCGCGCCACATCGATCACGTCCACCTGCTCGGCCTCCTCGGCGCTCACGTAGAGGTAGCGGCTGTCCGGGCTGAAGACGGCATGCTCCGGGTTGCGGCCCTTGACGGGGATGTCCGCCAATTTGGCGTGGGTGACGGCATCGAACAGGGTCACGCTGTTGTTCTCCTCCACGGCCACCGCCACCAGCTTGCCGTCCGGCGAAACGCTGACGCCTTCCGGCGAGCGGCCCAGCGCCAGCGGTTCGGTGGCGCCGCTGCTGCTGTCGATGGCGAGCAAAACGCTGCTGGCCGCGTCGGTGACGAAGATCTGGCGGCCCCGCTCATCGCTGGCGATGCCGCGCGGGCGCTTGCCGGCGGCGATCTGGCGCACGACGGTGTCGCTGGCCGTGTCGATCACGCTGATCGTGCCGGACTTCTCATTGGGTACATAGGCGAATGGCGCTGCTGCGGCGGCACCCATGGCGCACAGCGCCAGGGACAGGATTGCTTTCATGGTGTCTCCTTGGTATGGTGTTGGCCCGCTATACGATGCAATCCATGTGCCAGCACGGGTGCGGCTCGCGCACGGCATGGCAGGTATATTGCTTACTGTGGTGAAAAACCACATCGAGGAGAGTTCAACATGCAGCGCCCGATCCGCCTGAACG
>DASWYX010000638.1:0-5819 GCA_036404755.1 Pseudoduganella sp. | reverse complement strand
GCGGGGGCGGGGTCACCAGGCGGGGGAGGTGGCGAGGTGGGGGGCGCGCCAGGCGCCGGCGTTGACAACGGCGTGGCAGGGATTGAAGCCGATGGCGTAGGACAGGTCGGCAGGCCGGGCGATGCGCCATAGCGCGAAGTCGGCGCGCTTGCCGATTTCGAGGGAGCCGGCTTCGTCCTGCAAGCCGAGGGCGCGGGCGGCGTGGAAGGTGCAGCCAGCCAGCGCTTCCAAGGGCGTCAGGCGCCACAAGGTGCAGACCATGTTCATCGCCAGCAGCAGCGACGTCATCGGCGAGGTGCCGGGATTGTTGTCGGTGGCGACGGCCATCGGCACGCCTGCGGCGCGCAGCGCGGCGACGGGCGGCGGCGTGGTGTCGCGCAGGAAGTAGTAGGCGCCGGGCAGCAGCACGGCAACCGTGCCGGCGGCGGACATCGCCGCGATGCCCTCGGCGCTCAGGTGCTCGAGGTGATCGGCCGAAAGCCCGCCATAGCGCGCCACCAGCGCAGCGCCGCCCTGGTCGGACAGCTGCTCGGCATGCAGCTTCACCGGCAGGCCGTGCGCGCGGGCGGCGGCAAACACGCGCTCCGTCTGCGCGGCGGAAAATCCGATGCGCTCGCAGAAGGCGTCCACCGCATCGGCCAGGCCCTCCCCTGCCAGCGTGGGAATCATGTCGCACACCAGCTGGACGTAATCCTCGGCACGGTCGCGGAATTCGGGCGGCAGGGCGTGGGCGCCGAGGAAGGTGGTGCGCACGCGCACCGGCAGCACTTCGCCGACGCGGCGCGCCACGCGCAGCATCTTCGCCTCGGATTCCAGCGTGAGGCCGTAGCCGGACTTGATTTCGATCGTGGTCACGCCTTCGGCCAGCAAGGCTTCGACGCGGGGCAGGCTTTGCTGCAGCAGTTCATCGTCGGACGCGGCGCGGGTGGCGCGCACGGTGGACATGATGCCGCCGCCGGCACGTGAAATATCTTCATACGTGGCGCCGTTCAGGCGCGCCTCGAATTCGTCGCTGCGGTTGCCGGCGTGGACGATGTGGGTGTGACAGTCGATCAGGCCGGGCGTGAGCCAGCAGCCTTCGCCATCGCGCACTTCGGCGGCGGCGCCGTGGGCTGCCGCGTCGGCAGCGGCACCGAACCAGGCGATGCGGCCGTCCCTGACCGCGATGGCGGCGTTGCGCACTTCGCCATAGCCGCGCAATGCGGACGGCGCGCCGGAGGCAGCAGGTTCGGCCATCGTGGCCAGGTGGATATTGGTGATCAGGAGGTCCCAGGCTGCTGCCATGCTTTGCTTACTCGTCGTTGGGGAAGATATCCACGATGAAGACCGTGGCATGCCCGGACTCCAGCGTCCACACATCCTCTTTCTCGAGAACGGCGGCATCGTAGCGTACCATGGAGATACGTTCGCTGCCGCTGATCAGCGTCAGGCTTTCGCCCTCGGCGAGGAAGACGATGGTCGTTTCGCTGCGCCGCTCCAGCGTGGAAAAGTCGCGCACCACGCGCCGCTCCAGCTGGTGGTTGCACTGCGCGCGGCGCGTCATCACGTTGAAGTCCGTCGTCATGCCGCCATCAACGGTGGCGTGCACCTCGAGCTCGCCGGGGAAAGCGACGATGGGTTCGCGCTCGCTGAGCGCCACACGGCGCTCGTTGCCCACGTCCAGCACGACGCCCGCGCCGTCCACCAGGGACAGCGAACGGTCGATGCCGGGGAAGACGGAGAAAGGGCCGGACTGCGTAATGGTGGCCAGGCTGATACGCCAGTCGAAATCGTCAAAGGTGGCGCCGGGTGGGAAGACAGTGATTTCGGTGGTGCTGCCGCCGCCGTTTTTCCACGGCGTGGCATGCAGGCTTGCGTACTGAATCAGTTTGGTCATGATCGTAGCTCGCGCAATTCGGCCAGCGTCTTCTTGAAGCGCGCGGTGATGGCCGGTTGCGCCACGTGCTTCTGGTCGCGCACCACCCACTGGCCGCCGACCATTACGTCTTTGACTAGATTATCATTTCCGCAGAAAACGAGGCTCCCTAATAGCTCGGAATGGTGCAATCCATCCAGGTTCGGGTGGTCATCATCCAACACAATGAGGTCGGCACGCTTGCCGGCGGCCAGCGCGCCCACGTGCCGGCCGGACGCCTGCGCCCCGCCCTGCAAGGCCGACTGCCACAGGAAGTCGCCGACATGGCGCTGCCGTTCGGACACGGCGATATTGCGGCGCTGTTGCGCCAGGCGCTGGCCGTATTCCAGCCAGCGCAGCTCCTCGATTGCAGATTGCGAAATATGGCTGTCGCTGCCGATGCCGAAACGGCCGCCCTGCGCGAGGAACGGTTCGAGCGGGAAGATGCCGTCGCCCAGGTTCGCTTCCGTGGTCGGGCACAGGCCCACCACCGCGCCGCTTTGCGCGACGGAAGAAATTTCATCTTCGCTGAGGTGGGTGGCGTGGACCAGGCACCAGCGCTGGTCCACCGGCAACTGGTCGAACAGGTGCTGCACCGGACGGCGCCCGCTGAATTCCAGCGACTGCTGCACCTCGCCCTGCTGCTCCGCGATGTGGATGTGCACGGGGCGCGCTTTCGGCAAGTGCTCCAGCACGTCGCGGATCTGCGCCACGGAGGCAGCGCGCAGCGAGTGCGGCGCCACGCCCACTTCCACCTGCACGTCGCGCAGCGGTTCCAGCTCGCCGATGATCTGCAGCACGTCGCGCGCATCGGTGCGAAAGCGCGCCTGCTCCGGCTTGAGCGCCTGCCTGCCGAAGCCCGCATAGCTGTACAGCACGGGCAGCATGGTGATGCCGATGCCCGTGTGGCGCGCGGCGGCAATCACGCGCTGCGCCGTTTCGGACGCATGCGGGTACATACAGCCGTCCGGCGCGCGTTGCACGTAATGGAATTCGCACACGGAGGTATAGCCGTGGCGCAGGCATTCGGTAAACAACTGGGCCGCGATGGCTTCCATCTGCTCCGGCGTGATATGGCGTGCGAAGCGGTACATCAGGTCGCGCCAGGTCCAGAAACTGTCCTTGCCCTCGCCCGCCTTTTCGGTCAGGCCGCCCAGCGCGCGCTGAAAGCTGTGCGAATGCAGGTTGACCATGCCGGGCATGATGCAGCCGACGGAAGGGATGCCGGAGGCGGCCACCGCGTCCGTCTGCACGGCGCTCAGGTTGCCGCGGTCGTTCCACTGCAGCAGGACATCCTTGCGCCAGCCTTCCGGCAGCAGTGCGTGGCGCGCGAACAGGGCCTTCATCGCTGCACCCAGTCGGCGGCGGTGCGCACCAGCCGGCGCAGCAGCGGCTGGATCTGGCCCGCGAGGTCGGCACGGTAGCCGAAAGGCGCCGTTTCGTCCATATAGGTGGACTGGCACATCTCCAGCTGGATCGCATGCACGCCCTGCTGCGGCTGGCCGTAAAAGCGCGTGATGTGGCCGCCCTTGAAGCGGCCGTTGACGGCCACCGTGTAATTGCCGTCGGCCCGCGCGCATTCGGCGATGGCGTCGGTCAACGCCGCATCGCAGCTGGCGCCGTCGGCGCTGCCGAAATTCAGGTCCGGCAGCTTGCCGTCGAAAAAGCGAGGCACGACGGAGGCGATTGAATGCGCATCCCACAGCACCACCTTGCCGTGCAATGCCAGCAGGCGGTCCAGTTCCTCGCGCAACTGGGTGTGGTAAGGCTGCCAGTAGGCGGCAAGACGGCGCTGCACTTCGGCCTCGCCGGGCTGCTTGCCGGGCAGGTAGAGCGGCTCGCGGTGGAAGGTATCGAGCGGACAGAGGCCGGTGGTGTCCTGGCCGGGATACAGGTTGGTGTTTTCGGGCGGGCGGTTCAGGTCAATCACGTAGCGCGACCAGCGCGCCGCCAGGGTCGAGGCGCCCAGCTCCTGCAGGAAGCCGTAGAGCTGGACCAGGTGCCAGTCCGTGTCCGCCTTTTCGCCGGCGGCCGGCGTCATGCTGGCGGCGATATCCGGCGGAATCTCGGTGCCCACATGGGGCATTGACACGAGCAGCGGGATGCTGCCCGCCTTGAAGTGATAGTCCATCCCCTTCCCTCCTCTTTACGGATGCAGCGCCGTGAACAGGTTCTTGCAGGTAGCGCTCAGCTCCCCCTTCAGCACCATCTGCTTGGCCGCCTCGATATCGGGTGCGAAGAAGCGGTCGGCATCGTAGAACGGTACTTGGGCGCGCAATTGCGTGTGCACGTGTTCCAGCTGCGGCGACGTTTTCAGCGGGCGGTGGAAATCGATGCCCTGGGCGGCGGCCAGCAGTTCGATGCCGATGATGGCAGCAGTATTGTGCGCCATTTCGTCCAGACGGCGCGCCGCGAAGGTGGCCATCGACACATGGTCTTCCTGGTTGGCCGATGTCGGAATGGTATCCACGCTGGCTGGATGCGCATGCGACTTGTTTTCTGAAGCGAGAGCGGCGGCCGTCACGTGAGCGATCATGAATCCGGAATTGACGCCCGGCTCGCGCACCAGGAAGGGCGGCAGGCCGGACAAGGTGGCGTCGATCAGCAGCGAAATGCGGCGCTCGGAAATGCTGCCGATTTCCGCAATGGCCAGGGCCAGCGTGTCGGCCGCGAAGGCCACCGGCTCGGCGTGGAAATTGCCGCCGGAAACGACCACGGGGCCTTCGGCATTCTGGAACAGCAGCGGATTGTCGGTAACGGCATTTGCCTCGATCAGCAAGGTGCGGCCGGCATTGTTGATCAAGTCCATGCAGGCGCCCATCACTTGCGGCTGGCAACGCAGGCAGTACGGGTCCTGCACGCGCTCGTCGCCCACCAGGTGGGACGCCCGGATGGCGCTATTGGAAACCAACTGGCGGTAGATGGCGGCGGCGGCGATCTGGCCAGGCTGGCCGCGCACTTCGTGGATGCGCGCATCGAAGGGCGAATCGGAACCCTTGGCCGCATCCAGCGACAGCGAGCCGGTAACCATGCCCGCTTCCAGCAGGCGCTCGGCCATGAACAGGCCGTGCAGGGCCAGCGCGGTGGAGGCCTGGGTGCCGTTGATCAGGGCCAGGCCCTCTTTCGCGGCCAGCACCACGGGCGCGATGCCGGCGGCCTTCAGCGCGTCGGCGGCCTGCATCAGTTCACCGTTCACGCGCACCGGGCCGACGCCGAGGATGGCCAGGGTCATGTGCGACAGCGGGGCCAGGTCGCCCGAGGCGCCCACCGAGCCCTTGACCGGAATGGCCGGCATGATGTTGGCGTTGTACAGGGCGATCAGGGTGTCGATGACGACCGGGCGGATGCCGGAGAAGCCGCGCGCCAGGCTGCCGATCTTGGACAGCATCAGCAGGCGCACCACGTGGTCGGGCATCAGGTCGCCGGTGCCGACGGAGTGCGACAGGATCAGGTTGCGCTGCAGCTGTTCCAGCTTGTCGTCCGGGATGCGGGTCTTGGCCAGCAGGCCGAAGCCGGTGTTGATGCCGTAGGCCGCATCGCCTTTGGCGACGATGTCCTGCACGGCCTTGCACGAGGCTTCGATGGCGCCGTAGGCTTCGGCGGCCAGGGCGATCTTGGCGTGGGCGGTCCAGGCGGCGCGCAGGTCGGTCAGCGCGAGTTTGCCGGGTTTGAGGGTCAGTGTTGGGGTCATAGTGTGTCTCTGTTCATGCACGGCGGATCAATGATCCGCCCTACGCTTATCGGCGGATCGGGTTGATGATGGCCAGCGTTTTATTTGATCATGGGCAGGTTCAGGCCGTTGCGCTGGGCGCAGGCGATGGCGGATTCGTAGCCGGCGTCGGCGTGGCGCATCACGCCCGAGCCGCTGTCGTTGACCAGCACGCGCGCCAGGCGTTTGGCTGCTTCGTCGGTGCCGTCGGCCACG
>DASWYX010000637.1:0-6007 GCA_036404755.1 Pseudoduganella sp. | reverse complement strand
GACCGCGTGGTGGCGCTGCTGACCGACCTCGGTGAGCGCAACACCGGTTCGTCGGTGGCGAATTCGATTGAATCGCTGCGCAGGCACCTGATCGAAGCGGGCCATATCAGCGATGAGGCCCGCGTGATCGAGCATTACGAGTCCACGCACCTGAGCGAGGCGACGTTTGCGCGCGTGTCCGAGGTGCATGGCTTGCCGCACTGGGAGAAGATGAGCTTTGCCGAGGTGACGGCGATGCTGGGCTGCCTGGATGCGGAGCTGAACCGGCACACGCTGGACGATGTGCGCCTGGCGGCGCAGATCGAGAAGCTGCGCGTGCAGATCGATCCTTACATCGACCGGCCCTACCAGGAGAGCGTGGCGGTGCTGAACCGGCGTAATGAAATCCTGCGCCACCGCGTACCCGTCGAGCAGTTGCGGTCCGTGATCGCCGATGGCGCGACGGAGCTGGCCATGCACCGGCTGATCGCGCAGGACCTGTCGCTGATTGCGGAGCTGTATGCCCGGCCGGAGGAGGAGTACATCGCCTTCAGCCAGTTCCCGGTCGACAGCGGCTTCGTGGACTTTGCGCTGTTTTCTGGCCGCACGCAGATGGACGTGACGCTGGTCGAAGTCAAGGGCACGGACTTCGCGCTGGACGATGCGCGGGCGCAGATTTCTTCCCGGCTGGGTTATATCGTGCGGCAGTATCCGCAATTCCGGGCGATGGCGCATCGCATCCGGGAGCGCGTCGAGCAGGGGCATCACGCCTACAATTCATTCCCAGGACCGCGGCTGCCGCTGCAGGTTGATCCGGCGCGGGATATCAACGTGAATTACGTGGTGATCGGCGGCCGCGCGGGCGATGGCGCGGCGCGGCCTTCTTTTGATATGTCCTTCGAGCCCTTCATCCAGCTCGAAACCTGGGACAGCTGGCTGAAGAAACTGCGCCGCAATTAGCAGTTCATGTATTTCCAATTGCGCTGCTTGCCTTCGGCGATCCACTCGATCGCCTGGTCCATGCGGCGCAGGCGGGTGGTCTCGGTCTTTGCTTCTTCCAGCCAGTCCACGTATTCGCGCTTCGCGCTGGTCGAGAAAGCTTCAAAGTGCTTGTTTGCCGCAGGCTGCGCCTTCAGGGCCTTTGCGAAGTATTCGGGCACGGCGAGCGGACGCGGGGCCTTGGCCTTGGCGCGCGATGGCACTTTGACGCCTTTCGCGTTCAGCTCCATGGCGCGCTTCACGTAGCTCTTAAGCGCTTTCTTAGTTGGCAGGTCCTTGACGGACGTGATCCGTCCGAACTGGCCCATCGCTTCCTTGCCCTTATCGTCCGCTTCCGACAGCAGCAGCTCGCCTTTCCAGAAGCCGAAGGCGCAATGCTGCTTGAACGCGGCCATGTTGGCGAGGATGCCGTCGTACATAAAGTGCGGCATGCTCCACTTCATCGTCTCCTCCACGTCCGGACACGCCTCATGTATCACGGCGCGCAGGTGCTGCAGGATGGGCTGGGCGAATTCGGCGGCGTTGGCGATGTATTCGTCGATACGCGGATCGGTGGTGGGCATGCTTGCTCCTCTTTGAATGTGCGCCAATAGTATCACTGCCGCGGCGGCCGTATTGCCCCAAACATGCGACAGCTCAAATGCCTCGTCCTTGGACGATCTACATGAAGGTCCGTTCATAGAGGACACATGCCTACCTTCACACTTCGACCAAACCCGGCTTCGAGCGCAAAAACAGGCACCACTGGCAAGCCAAAATATTCAACCACGACCTGGCACGAAAAAGATCCGTCAGTCGTATCTGGCTATGTGCGCCGCGCACTTGTTGACGCCATGAAGATTGAGAAAGTTCCAGTTGACCAGTATCGCGATCTTCTCTGGCTCATTGCGCAGGAGTCTGAAGGCGTGGTGGACGCGCGCAATAAGAGCTCGACGGCGCGCGGCCTGTTTCAATTACTGCGTGCACAATACAATTTGAACCTCAATGGCGAGAAGTCATTTGGTAACCCGGTTGAAGAATGCCAGGGCGGCATTCGTTACGTGATGAAGCGCTATCGCTCCGCGTCCGCTGCGAGGTGCCGCGCCACGGTTCGATGACTATGCTTCTTCGACCTATGAGGGCAAGATAAGGACAGTCCTCATCAGGGACGGCAGGAGCCGGGAGTTTGGCACGGTGCTGCGTGCGAGCGAGGGCCGGAGGGCGAATTTTGCCGGGCACTTCGTGCTGGCGACCTGGGGATGCGGTGCGTCCTGCGTGATGGGGGCGGCCATCGACGCCAGGACTGGCGACGTTCACTGGCTGCCGTTCACGGTATCGAACTGGGGCTTCGACGTCTCACAACCGCTCGAGTTCCGCCGCGACAGCCGCCTGCTCGTTGTCCACGGCAGCCGCGACGAGCGCGGGTCCGGCGACGAAACGAGCTACTACCTGTTCGATCACGGCAAATTTCACGAGTTGCGTTGAGCGCGGCCAGGCACAATCGCCGAAGACGCTGCGTGACCTCCGTCAGATAATCAGCTGGCGCCACAGGCGAAATTTCTCTTCAAAAGACAAGGCGGCGTGGGCTGGGGAGGTGGAGGGGAGGACGAAGGTGCGGTAGCCCTGGGCGGCGAACTGGGGGGCGAATTTGCCGGAGGTCTGGCCGTTGAAGCCGACGGTGTGCAGATCGGGGCAGAGCTGGCGCAGGCGGGCGAAGTCGTTGGCGGCGGGCTTGCGGATGGCGGAGTCGAGGCTGCCTTCGCGTTCGCAGGCGCCGAGGACGTCCCACAGGCCGATGTGGTGGGCGAGCAGGCGCGGCAGGCGGTCGGCGTAGGGCATGTCGGCCAGCGGCTCGCCGGTGAGGGCGGCCAGGATGCGCCAGGCGTGATTGCGCGGGTGGGCGTAGTACTGCTGCGCGGCGAGCGAGGCGGCGCCGGGGAAGCTGCCGAGGATCAGGATGCGGGTGTGGACGTCGATGACCGGCGCCAGGCCGGTGAGCTGAACGGATGACATCCGGCCATTGTACAGGTGTAGAATCGAACGGTAGTGCTTTATACCAATAATCACATGGAGACTCCGACTATGTCCGATGCACGCGCGATCGATACCCTGCTGGAGAAGTACAGCGAAAGCCATCTGAATCCGACCAATGAAGCGATCCACTGCGTTTGCGTGCCGCTGATCGTGTTTTCGCTGCTGGGCCTGATCTGGGCCGTGCATCCGCTGCTGGCGCTGGCGGCGGTGGTGGCGGCGCTGGCGTATTACTTCAAGCTGTCGCGCAATTTCGCGTTCGGCATGCTGCTGATGTCCGTCGTGATGCTAGTGGTGCTGGCCGCGCTGCCGCGTCCGGCCGTGCTGCCGCTGAGTATCCTGATTTTCGTGCTGGCCTGGATAGGACAATTCATCGGCCACAAGATCGAAGGCAAGAAGCCGTCCTTCTTCGACGATTTGCGCTTCCTGCTGATTGGGCCGCTGTTCGTGCTGGGCGTGCTGTACCGCCGCCTGAACCTCGCTTACTGACAGTAGCTCCCGGGCAATTTCCGGCGAAAGGACGTATACTCGCCGGATGCCTTCTTCCGCTCTCTTTGCTATCGCCTGCCTGATCTGGGGTTCCACCTTCTACGCGATTACCCTGCAGCTGGGCGAGATCGCGCCCGTCGTGTCCGTGGTGTACCGGTTTGCGCTGGCGTCCGCCGTACTGTTCGCATGGTGCCTGCTGCGCGGCGACAAGCTGCGCCTGCCCGCAAAGGCGCAAGGCTGGACCATCCTGCACGGCTGCGCCACGTTCGGGCTCAGCTACATCTTCACCTATAGCTCGGAGCAGTACCTGGTATCGGCCCTGGTGGCCGTGCTGTTCGCGCTGATGGTGTTCTGGAATCCGATCTGCAGCCGCCTCTTTTTCGGCACGCCGCTGAACCTGCGCACTTATGCCACGGGCAGCGTGGCGGTGCTGGGCGTGATCATTCTGTTCTACCACTCGATCGCTGCATCGCTGCGTGAAATCATGTCCGGCGGCACGGGACATTTCCTGCTGGGACTCGGCCTGGCCCTGCTGGCGACCATTTTCAGCAACGTCGGCAATACGCTGGCCGTGAAGGTGCGCAAGTACACGCCCAATGTGTTGCTGGTGATGGCCTGGGGCATGCTGTGGGGCACGCTGACCGCGGCCGGCTGGGCTGCGCTCAGCGGCGCGTCCTTCGTGGCGCCGACGGCGCCGAAGTATTGGGCGGGCTTGCTGTACCTGTCCCTGTTCGGCTCGGTGATCGCCTTCGCCTGCTATTTCACGCTGATCCACCGCCTCGGCACGCAGAAGGCTGTCTACATCGGCGTGGTGACGCCGGTAATTTCGGTGCTGCTGTCCATCCGCCTTGAGAATTTCCGTCCCGGCCCGCTGGAGTGGCTGGGCATGGCAACGTGCCTGGCCAGTGTGGCCTGGGCGCTGCGCACGCCGTCCGCACCCGCCGCCAACTCGACTTTATCTTTGAAGAAAGCATCATGAGCAATCTGCATATCCGCCCTGCCCGCCCTGACGATGTCGCCGCCATTTTCGGCATGATCCAGGAGCTGGCCGTCTTTGAGAAACTGGAACACCTGGTGGTGGCAAACGAAGCCATGCTGCAAGAGGCGCTGTTCTGCGACAAGCCCGTGGCCGAAGCCATCGTGGGCGAGACCGGCGGTGAAGTCGTGACCTATGCGCTGTTCTTCCATAATTTCTCGACCTTCCTGTGCAAGAAGGGCCTGTACCTGGAGGACCTGTACGTGAAGCAAGACCGTCGCGGCAGCGGCTACGGCAAGCAAATGCTGATCGCGCTGGCCCAGCTGGCGGTGGAGCGCAAATGCGGGCGCTTCGAGTGGTCGGTACTGGATTGGAACTCAAACGCGATCAATTTCTACGAGTCCATGGGCGCGGACGTGCTGCCCGATTGGCGCGTGTGCCGCGTGACCGGCGATGCCTTGATGAAGCTGGCGCGCGCCTGATTCCGGAAAAAAAGAACCCACGCGGCTCGTGTTTGCGTGGGTGGGGAAAACCCAGGTGTCAATTGGGATTGGGGAGATGAATCAACGACTTCAATATAGTCGCTGATCAGTCTGCCCACTCCGTCACTTACAAATTTTTACCAGCCGTCGAGAGTGCTTACATCTTGACGCGACGCAATTGCGTGGCGCGCTCCAGGAGTTCGAACACAGCTTGCGTCAGCAGGGCGAGGGCTGCGGCGGGGATGGCACCGGCCAGCAGCAGGTCGTTGTCGTTCAGGGCCAGGCCCGTGGTGATGCGCTCGCCATAACCGCCGGCGCCGATGAAGGCGGCTATCGTCGCCGTACCCACACTCATTACCGCTGCGGTCTTTACGCCGGCCAGGATTACCGGGGCGGCCAGCGGCAGTTCAATATGCAGCAGTCGTTGCGCGGGCTTCAGGCCGAGCGCTTCGGCGGCCTGCTTCAATCCTTGTGGCACGGCTTCGATGCCGGTGCAGGCGTTTCTGACTATCGGCAACAGGGCGTAGACGAAGAGCGCGACCAGCGCGGGTCCCGGGCCGATCGCGCCCATCAGCGGGATCAGGATCGCCAGCAGGGCTAGCGAGGGGATGGTCTGCAGGATGCCCGTTGCAGCCATCACCGGCTGCTTCAGCGCTGGCTGGTATGCGGCCAGGATGCCGAGGGGGATGCCGGCGGCGCGGCCGATGAATTCATGGGAGAGGCCGAAGCGCATGTCCTTGCGCGCTGCGAGCTCGCTCAGTGTGCGCGGGGCGTTGGGTTCGTTGCGCACGGCCAGGGCGTAGGTGTTGTTGAAGCCGAGCGGAATGGCGACGCCGAGGCCCATCGGCTTGAGTTCCTGCCGCAGCTCTTCGAGCGTGGCGGGGACGGTACGCTTCAGGATTTCCTGGCCGATAGTGCCGGTGTATTCGGGGTAGACGTCGATGCTGCCTGACTTTAGCGCGGCGAGCACGATGGCGGTGTTGCCGAGGCCTTGCCTGTGCTCGGCGTGGCCGGCGGATTGGGCGATCAGTTCGCCCAGGATGTAGGACTCGGTGAAGCGTTTCGAGCCCAC
>DASWYX010000636.1:0-10960 GCA_036404755.1 Pseudoduganella sp. | reverse complement strand
AAGGTGAAGAGCTGTACATCGTATTGGCCGCACTCTGGCAATGGGGAGAGCAAAACTGCTTTGACAAAGGCGAGCTGACGTACGAGGTGATAGACAGTGAAAAAGGACTTCCTGTGCCCACACTGCAAATGTATTCGCAGGATGGACGAATCCTGGGCCCACGCGACTTCCGAATTGCGCCGAAAAAAGCTCAGTAAAGCCGATGCAGGTTCCGCTACCGCGGGGCTGGGAAAATAATCGACCGCCACGGTCACCGGGCGGGCTGATCGAAGGCGGCCTGGCGACGTTTCCCGGCTCGTAATGCAAGCCGACCAGTAACGTCTCGGTGTATGCTGGAAACACCGATACACGATTTCATGTCTAAGAAACCTTTGATCTGAACATGAATCCGCCAGCCTCCCGCACGATGACGATAAGTTATTATTTGATAACTTTATTGTTGTTGCTCACTCCCGCGCTGTTGATCTGGCAGCATTTCGGTATGACCCGGGTCATCGAGATTTCGCCCCGCGATCCGCACGGCGCCAGGGTCACCGATGACAGTCAGGATAACCACGGCGATTCCGTCTCATCGCTGGTTGTCAGCAAGGATGCCATCACCATGCGCTGCAAGCTGGGCCGGGCCGCGCCCTATCCGTTCTGCAAGATGCAATTTCTGCTGGGCGCTGGAGACAAGGGAGTGGACCTTTCGAAGTTTGACTCGATCGTGTTCGAGATGCGCTACCCGGAGAAATCACCGCAATACATCAAGCTCCACCTCATGAATTTTGAACCGGAATTTTCCAGGCCTGGAGACTGGAATTCACAGCGGTTCAACGAGGCCGAAATCGAACCCGCCGGTCAGCCCACCTTTACCATTCCTTTCAATGTGCTGCGCACCGCCGACTGGTGGCGTGGCACGCGCAAGGTGCCGCTGTCCAAGAGCTACGCCCGGCTCGATAACGTCACGGCCGTGGAAGTGTCAACGGGAGCCATCCCGCCCGGCGAGGTCACGATCGAGCTGCGGTCGATCCAGTTACGTGGAAAGTGGATCTCGCAGGCGAAACTTCTCATGTATCTGGTCTCGGCGTGGATCGCATTCGGCATTCTCGGCCTGCTGAACATGCAGACGCGTACCGCCCAGCTGCGCCGGCAAACCCGGTATCTGCGCACGCTGATCGACACGCTGCCGCTGCTGGTCTGGCTCAAGGATACGGGCTCGCGCTATCTGGCGGTCAACCAGGCCGAAGCGGCGGCGTGCGGCCGCAGTGTCGACGAGATGGTCGGCAAATCGGACCAGGAATTGTGGCCGCCCGAACTTGCAGGGCCCTATCACGCCAAGGACACCGAAGTAATCACGACGCGCGAAGGCGCAACCGTGGAGCAGGCCATCGAAGGCCCGAACGGGCTGGTCTGGATGGAAACCTATCGCGCGCCAGTGCTGGACGAGGACGGCACGCTGCTGGGGATGGTGGGCGTGTCACGCGACATCAGCGAGCGCAAGGCGGCGGAAGAGGCGCGGGAAAAGGCACTGGACGAAGCGGTGCGGCTGGCGCGATTGCGCAGCGACTTCCTGGCGCAGATGAGCCACGAATTGCGCACCCCGCTGAACGCCATTCTCGGCTACTCGCAAATCCTGCAGCGCGAGCCGCATTTGTCGCAGCGGCAGTCGCTGGGACTGGCGACCATCCACGAAAGCGGCCAGCACCTGCTGACCCTCATTAACGACATCCTGGACCTGGCGCGTGTCGAAGCCGGCAAGCTCTCTCTGCATCCGGCCGATATCGATCTTTGCGACTTCCTGCGCATCGTCGACGACATCATTCGCGTCAAGGCAGAAGAGAAAAGCCTGTCTTTCGATTTGCGTACCTCGCCGGACCTGCCCGCCGCAGTAAGCGTGGACGACAAACGCTTGCGCCAGATCCTGCTCAACCTGCTGGGCAATGCCGTCAAGTTCACCGACCGCGGCGAAATCATGTTGGGCGTAGAGCGCGTGGCGACGATAGGAAACGGCCAAACCACGGTCCGTCTGCGCTTCGAAGTGAAGGACACGGGCATCGGCATGAGCGAGGAACAGCTCTCGCGCATCTTCCATCCATTTGAACAGGTAAGCGACGTGCCTCGGCGCGAAGCGGGAACCGGCCTGGGCCTGGCCATCAGCCAGCAGCTCATTCGGCTCATGGGCGGCGATATCCATGTACGCAGCGAATTGGGCAAGGGCAGCCTGTTCTGGTTCGAGCTGGATCTGCCGCTTGCCGAGCCCTTGCGTACCGAGATGTCGGAGCAAGCACGCATCCTCGGTTACGAAGGCCCGCGCAGGAAAATCCTGGTCGTGGATGACGTGGCGCACAATCGCGCCATGCTGATCGAAGTCCTGCAACCGCTCGGTTTCGACGTCTACGATGCCAAGAATGGTAAGGAATGCCTGGAAATGCTCCAGGGCTTCCGCCCCGATCTGATCGTGATGGATGTCATGATGCCGGTCATGGATGGCCGGGAAGCGACGCGCAGGATACGCCAGACGCCGGAGTTCGCCGGCATTCCCATCATCATCGTCACGGCCAGTGCCACCCGCGAAGACGAGGCGAAAAATCTGGAGGCGGGCGCCAGCGCCTTCATTCCCAAACCCATAGAGCATCCGGTGCTGTTGCAAACCATTGGCAAGCTGCTGTCGCTGACCTGGATTTACGACAAGGCCACGCTGGAGAGCGCAGAAGAGCCGGCGCAATTCCTCGCCCCGCCGCCGGAGGAAATCGAGACGCTGCACCGGTTGGCCAGGCTCGGCAATATGGGAATGATCCGCGAGCGCGCCGATTACCTGAAACAGCTGGACCCACGCTTTGTCCCCTTCGCCTCACGGCTGCGGCAGCTGGCGGACAGCTACCAGTCCAAGGCAATCATGGCTCTCGTGGAACGGTATCGCACGCAACCGGAAGCAACGCCGACGGCGAGCCCGCCAATCTGATGAGCGTGCAGCTGAGCTCAGCGCTCCAGCACATACTTGCCTGGCGCCGCCTCCAGCCACGGGAAATTCGCATGCGCTTCAGGCGACGGTTGCCGCCAGCTGCCGCAGCGCTGGGCCAGCCAGGCGGTCCAGTCAGTCCACCAGGAACCCTTGACGGGCGTCTGCAGCGCGCGCCAGGATTTGGCGTCGCGGTCCTTGACCAGCTCATCCGACCAGAATTGCTGGTTGTGATTGCCACCGGGCGGATTGACGATGCCCAGGATATGGCCGGAAGCGGTCAGCGTGTAGCGGACCGGGCCGCCGCTCAGGGCGGCGCTCTTGTAGGTGCTGCGCCACGGCGTGATGTGGTCAGCCACGGCGCCGACGGCGTACAGCGGCTGCCTGATGCGCCCGAGGTCGATGGGCCGTCCGCGCAGCGTCAGGCCATCCGCCTGGGCCAGCTTGTTGCCCAGGTAAAGCTCGCGCAGCAGGAAGTTCTGCGTCGCCCGCGGCTGGCGGGTGCCATCGGAATTCCAGGCCAGCGGCGCCAGCGCGGGTGCGGCCTCGCCGTACAGGTATTTGTGCACCACATAGCGCCAGATCTGCGTGTTCGGACGCAGCATGCGGAAGCTCCAGCCGATCTGCATATTGTTGAGAAAGCCCTGGCGCTGCATCAGGCTGCCCAGCATGGCGACGGTTTCCTCGCTGATCAGGCTGGCGATATCGCCTGGCTTGGAAAAGTCCATCAGCGTTGCGAGCAGCGTCCAGTGCGCAATGGGCACCTCGGCTGCCGGGCGGTGCTCACTGTTCAGCCAGGCCATCAGCGCCGACAGCGCGGTGCCGCCGATGCAGTAACCCACGGCGTGCACTTGCGGCACGCCGGCGATCTGCCGTGCCGCCTCCACCGCCGGCAGGATGCCCTCGAACAGATGGTCCTCGAAAGTCGCACCGGCCATGTCCGCACCAGGATTGCGCCAGCTGATGATGAACACATCGAAGCCCTGCTCCACCAGGTGGCGCATCATGCTCTGCTTTGCCGTCAGGTCGAGGATGTAGTACTTGTTGATCCACGGCGGCACCACCACCACCGGCACCGTATGGACCTGCTTGCGCACGGGCGTATATTGGATCAGTTCCATCATCCGGTTGCGCAGCACCACACGGCCCGGCGTGCCCGCCAGCTCGCGGCCCAGCTCGAAACTGCTGCTATCGACCATGCGCAGGTCGCCCGCCAGCAAGTCGCGCCACCACTCCTCGATGCCCCGGCGCAGGCTGCTGCCGCCGGTTTCGAAAGCGTGCTGCAAGGCTTCCGGATTCGTCAGCAGGAAGTTGCTTGGCGAGACAGCGTTGCACCAATGGCGCAGCCAGAACGCCGCACTGTGGCTGTCCCGGTCATCGACGCCCGGCGTGTCGTAAACCAGCCGCTCCAGCGTTCGTGTTACCGCCAGGTACTGTTGCATCAAGCCGTGGAAGTAAGGATTCTCGTGCCAGGCGATGTGGGTGAAGCGGTCGTCGCCCTCGGCCGCCTCCGCGAGCGGCGCAGGCATAGCCGAGGCCCAGGTAATCGTGGCCATTTCCTGCCACGCCCGGGCCAGTTCGAAGGGGTGGCCAAGCCAGGCGGCGGTCACGTTGACGAATGGATTCGGCATGAGTTGAGTATAAGCCCAGCAGCACGCCCGTGTGTTGTATCTCGCAACTTATGCAACGCCAGAGCAACTCAGCAGTAGACTCGCATTCCCCTCTTTACTCGACGATCAATAGCGTGACGCCCTGGCGCGGCAGCGCAAAGTTGAGGCTGGCGGCGCCATCCTTGACTGCCAGCGCCGGCAGGGCCGCCGGCTTCATTGCCGATGCGGCTTCCAGCGTCTGGTATTGCTTGTCGTTCGGCGATTGCGGCGAACCGAGGGCCTGCCAGGCGGTGAAGGCGTTGGCGTTGGATTTGTCCACGCGCCATTGCGTGACCCTGCGCGAGCCTGCGGCGCCAAGGCCCTTGAGATCCAGCCTCACTGCCGCATCCGGCCCCGCGACATCGTCGTCGTGGTAGTGCCAGCTCAGGATAGCGAGCTTGCCTTCGCCTGTGCGCGTGGCGATCACGCCCACATCCGGCGCGGTGCGCACGCCGCTGGCGAGGATTTCGTCCACCGTCAGTGCGCCGCTGCTGCTGGCGGCTACGCGCAGAGTGCCGAGTTTCGAGAACAGGCGGAAGACGTTCAGCACCGGCAGGTCGATGCCATTGGTCGCCAGCTGCCTGTAGCCGGCGAACCACGGCTGATCTTCGAAAGTAAAGGCCCACGTCAGCGCGCCATCCAGGTTCACACCGCGGCGTGCGGCCAGCTCCCAGATGCGCGCGAAGCTGGCGGCGGTGTAGCTGGAATACATGGTGCCATTGCGGTAGGCGTTCTGCGGACCGGGGCAGGCGGCGCAGCCTTCGGGATCGCTTTCGCCGATCACGATGGGTTTGTCCTTCAGCTGCGAAATGGCGGCGATCTTGGCGAAGCCTTCGTCCACGCCGCGCAGGTGCTCCTGTATGCCCATGCGCACGTGGCCGTCGACAAAGCGCGGCATGCCCTTGGCGTGGAAGGACAGGAAATCGGTCGGCGTACCGGTCTGGCCGGTAGCGTAGTTGGTGCCGGAGACGACGTGCTTGAGGAAGGCGTCCATCCATGCGCCGCCGGTGCCGGCCACGTCCGGACCGCCGACAAAGGCGTCCGGCAGCGCCCGCCTGATGCCGGCGATGGCGTAGTCGTGCAGCTTGTTGAACTCGTCCTGCGTGCCGCTCCAGTACGTGTTGAAGTTGGGTTCGTTCCAGACTTCGAAATACCACCTCTTCACTTCATCGCGGCCGTAGCGCTCGATATTGTGCTTCGTCCACTGATAGACGAGCTCACCCCACTTCGCATAATCCTTCGGCGGCGCATTCCAGCCGCCTTCGATCAGGTTGTAGGCGAAGCCGGGACGCCAGCTGTGCTGGTAGGGCGTGCCCGTCTTCGCGCTGGACATGGCCTCCGGCGTGAAGCCCACCTGCAGATAGGGACGCACGCCGCGCGCCAGGTAGGTATCGATGATGCGGTCGGCGACGCTCCAGTCATACACCGGCTTGCCCTCTTTGGTTTCGGTATACGCGTTGGTGCTGCCCCATTTGAAGGCCGGCGTGCCGTCGCCCGTGTTGAGGAGATTGTGTGTGCGGAAGAAGATCTCGCCTTGCCGCAGCTCGCCCAGGTGGGATATCAGCTTGCGGCCATCCTTCATCGTTGCATAGTTCGGCTCGTCCGCGCCGAAGAAGCGCCAGATGGGCTTGAGCTCGCCGGCAGGCCGGGCGGCATCGACAGTGATCGTTACGGGAAAGGACGACGGCGCTTCTTGCGCCAGGATCGGACCAGCCGCCAGCAAGGCGGCCAGCCCGAGGGGAAGGCGAACCATGAATCTCCTCCAGTCTTTTTATAGTTGAGCAAAGCATACGCTCGCCCAACCCCGACCGTGATGAAATCCAGGACGCCGGCGATACCGGTTTCGATATCCTTTGCTTAGTCGACGGTGGCGCCGCTTTCTTTGACGATCTTGCCCCACTTCGCGTGCTCGGCCTGCACGAACTTGCCGAAGTTTTCCGGCGTGTCGCCCACGTAGGCGGAGCCGGTATCGGCCAGCACTTTCTGGAACTCTGGGCCCTTCATCACTTTTTGCGCTTCGGCGTTGATCTTGGCGACCACGTCCTTCGGCGTCTTGGCCGGCGCGAACAGGCCATACCAGGCGTAGGATTCAATCGAGGGCACGCCGGACTCGGCGAACGTCGGCACGTCAGGCAGCAGCGGTGAGCGCTGGGCGCTGGTGATGGCGATGGCTTTCACCTTGCCGCTCTTAATGTGCGGCATGATGGCGATGGTGCTGTCGAACATCATCGGGATGTGGCCGCCCAGCAGGTCTGAAATGGCCGGCGCCGAACCCTTGTACGGAACGTGGGTCATCTGCAGCTTGGTGGTGCTGGCGAACAGCTCGCCGGTCAGGTGTTGCGGCGTGCCATTGCCGGACGAGGCGAAGGAAAAATCGCCCTTCTTCGACTGGATGTAGGCCATCATTTCCTTCAGGTTCTTGGCCGGCACCGACGGGTGCACGACGAGCACCAGCGGCACGCGCAGCAGGTTGGTTACCGGCGCCAGGTCCTTCAGCGGATCGAAGGTCATGTTCTTGTACAGGCTGGGATTGATCACGATCGGCGCGCTCGACGTAACCAGCAGCGTGTTGCCGTCCGGCTTGGAACGCACCACCGCCGCGGTGCCGATATTGCCGCCGCCTCCGGCGCGGTTATCGATGACGAAAGGCTTGCCCAAGCCCTCCGTCAGGCCCTTGCCCAGCGGACGCGCCGCGATGTCGGAAGGACCGCCCGGCGGCCACGGCACGACAACCGTTACGGTGCCGCTGGGCCAGTTCTCGGCGAATGCACTAAGGGATAAGACCGATGCTGCGAAAGCGAAAACGAGGGATTTGCCCTTGCCGGAGAGAAGTCTCATTTTTCTAGTCCTCTGAAGTGATGTGCACAAAAGAGTACACCTTTTTCACTTTAGATAACAATTTAGATAACAATTCCCTCTGCATGCTCTATGGATACCGCCTTTCCATGCACGGTTCTGACCTGGATATCGCGCATGCGGACATTGCGCACCGGCAGCGTGGCCTCGCCCTTGATCTGGCACATGAAGCCCGCCTCGCCCACCACGACATTGCTGACGTGCAGGCCCTCGATCGGCGTCAGGCGCCGCTCATAAGTCGGCACCAGCGCGCGCCACTGGTAGAGCACGTCCGTATCCACGCACAGCACGCCCCCTGCAATGCTGGTCGCGCTCACGTTCGACAGGTGGATATTGCGCACATAGCCGCCGCGCCGTTCATTGGTCTTTACGAACAGCAGATTGTTGATGGTGCTGCGCACGGCGGAGCCGCTGTGATCAAAGTGGCAGTTATCCACAAACACATTTTCGATGCCGGCGGAGAGCTCGCTGCCGATCGCCATCAGCTGGTGGCCGTTCCTGATGCGGCAATTGCGCATCACGATATTCTTCGACGGCACGCCCAGGCGCCACGCATCCTGGTCGCGCCCCGACTTGACCGAGATCGCATCGTCGCCCTGGTCGAACACGCAATCCTCGATCAGCACGTTCTGCGACATTTCGGGGTCCACGCCATCGTTGTTGTGGCCGTGCGCCCTGATCTTCACGCGGCGGATCACCACGTCGCGGCACAGGAAGGGATGCAGTACCCAGAACGGACTGTCTTCGATGCTGATGTCCTCCACCAGCACATTGCGGCAGCGGTTGAACTGCACGAATTGCGGGCGCAGGTTGGCCTGGCCATTGGTCATCTGGCGCTCGCTGACCGGCACGCCCTTCGCGGCCATGTGATACAGCGCCACCAGGGCGTCCATATGCGGCTTGGGACGGGCGTACCACGCCTTCCATACATCCAGCTTCGCCTGCAGCCTGCCTTCGCCCGTAATCGCCACGTTCTCGCAGTCGTAGGCGTAGACCAGCGGCGAATAGTTGTAGCACTCCAGCCCTTCCCAAGTGGATGGCACGGCCGGCAGGTAGTCGGCGGGATTGGACGAGAACAGCAGCGTGGCGCCCTTCTCCAGGTGCAGGTTCACATTGCTCTTCAGGTGCACCTTCCCCGTCGGCCAAGTCCCGGGCGGCACGACCACGGTGCCCGAGCCGGCGGCATGCGCCGCGGCGATGGCTTGCGCGATCGCGGCGCTGGTTTTTTGCTGGTCATCCGGCAGCGCGCCGAAGTTGGTGATGAGGAAGCGCGGCGCCGCCGAGAAATCGGGAATCGCGATGGAGGGCATGTCGAACGGGGCAGCCACGCGCACGAAGCGTTGGCGGGGAGCCTGCGCCAGGCTGGCGCAACCGGTCAGGGGCAAGGAAAGCCCGGCGAACAGCAAGGTCCGCCGGGAAAAGGAGAGCTCTTTCATGCGTCCATACTAGCGCCAGGAACCGCATGCGGAACACGGCAAGCGCAATCGCTCACCATGTTGAGCCGATCAGGCGCGCGCCGGCAGCTTCCAGTCCGGACGTACCCAGTGGCAGGTGTAGCCGTTGGGGATGCGCTCCAGGTAATCCTGGTGCTCAGGTTCGGCTTCCCAGAACGGGCCCGCGGGCGCCACTTCCGTCACCACCTTGGCAGGCCACAGGCCGGACGCGTTCACGTCGGCGATCGTGTCCTCGGCTACGCGCTTCTGCTGGTCGTTGCGGTAGAAAATCGCGGAGCGGTAGCTCATGCCCAGGTCATTGCCCTGGCGGTTCTTCGTGGTCGGGTCATGGATCTGGAAGAAGAACTCCAGGATCTTGCGGTAGCTGATCTTCTCGGGGTCGTACACGATCTCGATACCCTCGGCGTGCGTGCCGTGGTTGCGGTAGGTCGCATTGGGCACGTCGCCGCCCGTGTAGCCCACGCGGGTGGCGATCACACCGGGCTGGCGCCGCAGCAGTTGCTGCATGCCCCAGAAGCATCCGCCGGCCAGGATGGCGGTTTCCGTTTGAGTGGTCATTTCAATCCTCCTTGAACAGCCGAGATGGGGGCGGCGGGCTTATTTGGCAAGCTTCACCAGCGGCTGATCCTTGCGCACCAGGTAAGTCGCCAGCTCGGACGCATCACGGTCGCCGATCACGCGCACGGAATGGTTCACGCCGGCCGGGATGTACACGGCGTCGCCCTTCTTCAGCAGCACCGGGGGACGGCCTTCCAGAGTGTATTCCATCGTACCCTCCAGCACATAGGCGATTTCTTCGCCCGGATGCGAGTGGTTCGGCGCCGTCACGCCGGCCGGAATGTCGACACGCACCTGGATGGCTTCCACGCCCGGCACCGAATGGTCGTGGCGCAGCACTTCGGTGCGGCCGATGCCGGCCATCTGCTGGGCGCTGGCGAAACCCGCGCTTGCGAACAGCACGGCGGCGATGATCTTGTGGCTCGATTTCATGGTATTTCAATCCTTTTCAAAAGTGACGGATCGATTTATATCGCTGACTTCGCGCCGATGTGTATCGCTCTTTGTATGCCGGCCTTCCAGACACAAATCAGTACAAATGGCCGCTATCGCACGAGGGCCAGCGCGTCGGCCCCGGCGGGGAAATGCAGCTGTCCGCCAGTGTCGTTCGCGGCCTGCCACACGGCTTCCGCCACTTCCGCCTCGCTGGTCACCAGGCCCGGTTCCGCATAGGCGGCAAATACCGACTGCGCGAACGCCGCATAAGGCTCGGTGAACAGGCCATCCATGCGCGTGCCCGTGTTCTGGGCGAAGCGCGTGTTCGGGCAGTAGCCGGGCTCCACCAGCTTGATGCGCACATTGAACTGTTCCAGCTCCAGCGCCAGCGATGCCGTAAAGCCGTTGATCGCCGACTTGCTGGCGGTGTAGGCGGCGACCAGCGGGAAAGACGCCAGGGTTGCGCTGGATGTCACGTTGACGATCACGCCAGCCCGGCGTGCGCGGAACTGGGGCAGCACCGCTTGCGTCATCGCCATAGTGCCGAACGTATTGGTTTCGAAGACCTCGCGGATGGTGGACATCGGCGTCGGCTCGAATGCGCCAGCCAGGCCGATGCCCGCATTATTCACCAGCACATCGATCGGCCCGGCCGCTTCCAGGACGGCGGCGATGTTTTCCGCCTTCGTGATGTCGAGCGCCAGCACGCGCATGCGCTCCGAGCGCAGCTCTTCGCGCGGCGTGCGCATGGTCGCGACCACATTCCATCCTCGCGCGTGAAAATACCGCGCGGTCTCCAGCCCATACCCCGACGAGCACCCAGTAATCAAAACAGTCTTCATTCATTCCTCCGCAATTTGTTGGTCAGATCTGACCCTGGAACTTTAGCGGGGCGGGAGCGGATTCTCTATAATTGGAAGTCCATGTTTTGTTCGCGGGAGTCCGGCGATGGTTGATCCACTTTCGGAGGTGATTGCGCAGCTGCGGCCGCATGCGGTGTTCTCGAAGGGGATCAGCGGGGCCGGCCGCTGGGGCGTGCGCTATGGCGATTTCGGGCAGCCGAGCTT
>DASWYX010000635.1:0-4636 GCA_036404755.1 Pseudoduganella sp. | reverse complement strand
AAGACCAGCATATCGTATCCCTGGCTGCGGGCCTCGTCGCCGATGGCGCGGATGATCTCGTGCAGCACGACCGGGCCATAGCTGTTGACGAAGACGCCAATCAGGTTGCTCTTGTCGCCGCGCATGCGGCGGGCGAGTTTGTCCGGCGTGTAGTTCAATTGCGCGGCGGCGGCCATGATGCGGGCGCGCGTCTCTTCCGAAACATAGCCGACCCCGCGGATCGCGCGTGAGGCCGTGATGGGAGCGACGCCGGCGATCTTGGCCACCTCGCTGAGTTTGCTCGTCTTGCGCATATTGGTGATTATTTCACTTTGGAATGTGGTCACGATACCACATATCCACGCTGCATTTGCATCTATTTTGTCAGCAAAATCAGACACTTAACTTGTGCTTCCGCTCATGTTGCTGATCATTTTGTGTGCGGAGATAGTATGTGGTAACGTGGTCATATGCCTGTTGTATGATGAGTTGGGCATGCACACAACTAGATAAAAACATCACGGAGACCAAATGAGAAAGAAGATTCTTGCCACCGTTTTGCCGCTCGCATTGGCCGCGGCCTACGGCAACAATGCCGCCGCGCAGTCCGCCGCAGCCGCTGATGCGCCGGGCGCCGCCGCGCCGGCAGCCGCCGACGGCCAGGCCGCGGAAACACCCGCCGAAGCTGCGAATACCGTGGTGGTCACGGGCTTCCGTTCCAGCTTGCAGAAAGCGCTGAACCTGAAACAGCAGGCCATCGGCGTGCGCGACTCCATCGTGGCGGAGGACATCGGCAAATTCCCGGAATCGAACGTGGCCGAATCGCTGCAGCGCGTGCCGGGCGTGATCCTGAATCGCGACGAAAGCTCCGCCGAAGGCCAGCGCATCTCCATTCGCGGCCTGCCGACCGAGTATTCGGTGACTACGCTGAATGGCGCGCCGGTGAACACCACGTCCACCTCCACCATCGGCAGCGCAGCGCGCGGCTTCAACTACGACGTGTTTGCGTCCGAACTGTTCGGCCGTGTGGACTTCTATAAATCGCCGCTGGCGGAGCTGAGCGAGGGCGGCCTGGGTGGCGTGGTGGACCTGCAATCGCCGCGTCCTTTCGATAATCCGAAGCGCACCGTGCGTTACGCCGTCAGCGGTTCCTACAACACCACCTCGGAAAAGGTCGACCCTTCCGGTTTCGCGCTGTTCTCCAATACCTGGGGCAACTGGGGCTTCCTGATCGGCGGCTCGCATTCGAAGTCCGTCAACAACCGTTCCGGCTTTGAAGCGACCGGTGGCTATAACAGCTCCTTCAACGGCAGCAAGAGCCCGGTGCAGGGCAACTTCGCGCTCACGCTGGATTACGCCGACCCGCGCGCCAACCTGTCCGGCTATACCCGCGACCAGATCGACAATGCCTGGCTGCCGCGTATCTACCGCTTCTACGGCTCGTCCAACGAACGCCAGCGCGATGGCCTGGTGTCGTCCGTGCAGTTCAAGAACGGCAACTTCGACTTCAGCCTGGATGGTATGTATTCCAAGCTGCAGAACTCGCGCGATGAACTGTATTACGGCATCCTGGTCCGCAACAGCAAGACTACCGACCGCAATGCGCCGGCCGGCCAGGCGGGCCACAGCGGCTTCGTTCCGCTCAATGTGAAGATCGACCCAGCCACCAACCTGCTGACTGGCACCTTCGGCAACACGTCGTACAGCAGCGGCGTGACCTATACCGAAGACGAAACCAAGTTTGGCTACATCGCCGCCAACGGCAAGTGGACCCCGAGCCGCGATTTCTCGCTGACCGGCCAGGTAAGCGCCAACAACAGCAAGGCCACCAGCTATCAGGACACGCTCTCCGGCCAGATCTTCGGCGTGGATTCGACCATCGATTACGGCAGCGATCACGTCTACCCGTCGATGTCTTCGCCGGTCGACTACACCAATCCGGCCAACTTCTCCGGCTTTGGCATCGGCACCGGCTGGACCCGCGAGACCGACAAGGGGCGCCAGGGCCGCGTGGTGGCGGACTGGGATTACCCGCTGTGGGGCGAATGGAAGGGCCACCTGAAGGCCGGCCTGGTGTACGTGGACACGACCAAGGGCGTCAACAAGCGCAACGCCACCACGGCCATGACCACCAAGCTGAATCAGCTGGGCAATGCGGGCCTGCGCGCCGGCATGACGGCCGATCTGCCGATCAGCAACCTGGATATGGGCGCCGGCTGGCCGCACCGCTTCGGCACCTTCACCCGCGACTATACCTACAGCACCTTCGATCCGCTGGCCTTCAATACCGAAGCCGCCTTCACGCCGGCGCAGAGCTTCACCGCCGAAGAAAAGGTGAAGACGGCCTTCATCCAGTCCGACTTCAAGGGCGAAGTGGCGGGCCATGGCCTGCGCCTGAATGCGGGCGTGCGCTACTCGAAGACCGAGACCGACATCGACAACTTCAAGCGCACCGGCAGCGGCAATGCCTACCTGCCGAATTCGGAAAGCGGCTCGTACAGCAACGTGCTGCCTGCCGTCAGCGGCGCTTTCGATGTGACGGAAGACCTGATGTGGCGCGCTTCCTACGGCAAGACGATCAGCCGCGCTTCGCTGTCCATCATCGCCGCGCAGACCGTGATTCCGAACCCCTTCGACAACACGGCCACCGCCGGTAACCCGAGCCTGCGTCCGCAGCAATCGAAGAACTTCGACACCAGCCTCGAATGGTACTTCCAGCCGGGCAGCCTGCTGTCCGCCGGCTACTTCCGCAAGAAGCTGACCGACGCCACCGTGGCAAGCACCACCCAGACCACCTTCGGCGCACTGGGCCTGCCCGATACCGCGCTGGGCGCAATCTTCTACGGCTCGAACGGCAAGGTCGATCCTAACCTGCCGATGACGCTGCGCACCTACGGCAACGCGGGCGAGCAGATCCTGAAGGGGTATGAGCTGGCTTACCAGCAAGCCTTCACCTTCCTGCCGGAGCCGTTCAAGGGCATGGGCGCGCTGGCCAGCTTCACGCATATCGACCCGTTCAACAGCCAGAAATGGATCACCAACGCCGGCAAGGAAATCGAAGTCAATTCGGTGCCGAAGTTCGCCTACAGCCTGACCACCTACTACGAAAACAGCAAGGTGGCGATGCGCCTGTCCTGGAACTACAAGGGCCGTTCGCTGCACGGCGACAATCCGAAGAACAATGGCGATGACCTGATCCGCTGGCGCGCAGCCCGCGGCTACCTGGATGCCAACTTCACCTACAAGCTGAATGAGAACCTGGAGTTCCGCGTGGATGCAATGAACCTGTCGAACACGCTGTCCTACGACTACTTCGAGGACGCTACCGGCAAGTACGGCAGCGGCAAGGATACCCGCATGGACTATGCGAAGTACGACGGCCGCACCATCAAGTTCGGCATCCGCGGCAAGCTCTGATCGGATCATTCATGACGAGACGTCTTTGCTTGAAACTCGCATTGGCCGGTCTCGCCGCCCTGGCGGCGGGTTGCAGCACGCAGCCCGCCGCACCGGCGGCCGATACGCGGGCCCAGGTGGTGTCCACCCTGGAACGCGCCAACAACTACTGGCAGCGCAACAATGTGCCGGAAAAGTGGGCGTTCTGGGATGTGGCGGCCTATCACACGGGGAATATGGCAGCGTACGGCCTGACCGGCAATGAAAGCTGGCGCGCCTATTCCACGGCCTGGGCGAACCATAATCAGTGGATGGGCGCGAAATCGAACGTGAAGGCCAACTGGAAGTACCACTATGGCGAAACGGACGATCACGTGCTGTTCGGCGACTGGCAGATCTGCTTCCAGACCTATGTGGATCTCTACAACCTGGACCCGGCAAAGGACCCGCGCAAGATCGCCCGCGCCCGCGAGGTGATGGAGTACGAAATGAGTACGCCCAACAGCGATTACTGGTGGTGGGCCGATGGCCTCTACATGGTGATGCCGGTGATGACGAAGCTGTACAAGGTCACCGGCGAGCGCCGCTACCTGGACAAGCTGCAGGAGTACTTCACCTATGCGGACAAGCTGATGTACGACAGTGAAGCGGGGCTATACTACCGCGATGCCAAATACATCTTCCCCAAGCATAAGGCGGCTAACGGCGGCAAGGACTTCTGGGCGCGCGGCGATGGCTGGGTGTTCGCGGGCATCGCGCGCGTGCTGGCCGACCTGCCGCAGGACCACCCTTCGCGTCCGCTGTTCGTGGAGCGCTTCAAGCGCATGGCCGCCGTGCTGAAACCCGTGCAGCAGCCGGAAGGCTACTGGACCCGCAGCATCCTCGATCCGGCCCAGGCGCCCGGTCCGGAAAGCAGCGGCACGGCTTTCTTCACCTACGCCTACCTGTGGGGCATGAATAACGGCTATCTGGACAAGGCCGAATATGCTCCCGTGGTCGCCCGCAGCTGGCACTTCCTCAGCAAGGTCGACTTGCAGCCGGACGGCAAGCTGGGGTACGTGCAGCCGATCGGGGAGCGCGCGATTCCAGGCCAGATCGTGGACCAGGATTCGACTGCGCCGTTTGGCGTGGGCGCTTTCCTGCTGGCGGCCACCGAGATGGCGCGCTTCGTGCAATGATGGAGCTCGCGTGTCTGCGCGCGCGCCGGCGCCTGCGCGCTGCGGCGGTTGCGGTGGCGACGGCCGCGACGCTTGTGGCGATC
>DASWYX010000634.1:0-5232 GCA_036404755.1 Pseudoduganella sp. | reverse complement strand
GATGACATGGCGAACATCCGCGAAATCCATATGGCTTCCAGGGATCTGTCCAGGACCTACGAGACCAGCGGCCGCTGACTGAGAATGCACGGCGGATCAATGATCCGCCCTACAGCCCTGCGGGCCTGAACCCATCGTTGCGGCGTAGGGCGGATCGTTGATCCGCCATCTGTGCGCCGTCCGCGGCGCCAATCAGGGATTCGGATCGGACTTGCGCCGCATCAGCCATCCCACGCCCACCGCAGCCAGTACCGCCACGGCCAGCGCCGGCTTCAGCAGCCGCCTGCGCATGATGAAAGACCCCACCGTCAGCGCATACGGCGCCAGCGATTTGATCGAGCGGAAGTTGATCTTCTCGAGCGCGCCGCCCGGTCCGCCCAGGCCGCCCAGCAGATTGCCGAAACGGTTCTGCACGGCGCCTACGGCATGCTCCATCGCGTCGTGCATCAGGCGGTCTGGATGCAGCGCATTGACCACCATATACTTCGACTGCAGCACGCCCAGGCGATAAATCTCCCCTTCGCGGATCAGGCGTTCCTTCTGCGCGGCGCGCGCCGCCTGTTCTTCTCTTTTGCTCATGGTCGTCCTTTTACAAAAGCGCGTCGCGGTCGGCCTTCAGTTCCGCCATCGTGGCATGCAGCGCCAGCTTGCCCTGCTTGACCATGGCGACGGCATACCAGATCAGGGCGATGGCCAGCAGCGTAAAGGCCACGGCCAGGATCAGCAGGATCTTCCAGCCCAGGGCGGCCCAGGCCAGATAGATCAGCGTTGCCGTACCGAAGGCGATGGCGAACCAGGCTGCCAGCATGGCCAGCGCGAACACCACCGACAACTGCATCAGGTGGTTGCGCAGCTCGGACAGCTCCAGCGCCGCCAGCTCCAGCCGCGACAGCAGCAGGCGCATGGTATTGCGAACGACCGCCGACAGCGACCCGATCAGGCCCGGCTGCGGCGGGGCGGCTTGTTCCTCCAAGGGTACGGCGGCCATGGCGTTTACTTACGGCCCAGGATGACGCCTACCAGCAAGCCCACGCCGGCAGCGACGGCAATCGAACGCCACGGATTTTCCTTCACGTAGGCGTCGGTCGAAGTGGCCACCTGCTTGGTCGCCTGCACCGCGCTGGCCTGGGCTTCATGGGCCTTGGCCAAGGCGCTGTCCAGCGCGCGCATGCCGCGGCCGCGCAGTTCTTCCGCCTTCTCGCCGGTCAGGGCGGTGGCGGCCGTGAACAGGGCCTGGGCATCCTTGACCAGGGTCTTGACATCGTTGTTCACAGTACTGATGTTATTTTCCAGCATGATAGGACTCCTCTTTGGCTTCGGTTAGATCAACAAATCCCGCATATCGTCGGCGTGTTCCTCTTCGACCGCCATGATCTTGATCAAGAGCTGCTTCGTGGTCGGGTCGCTGTCGCCGATCTGCTCGATCATCTGGCGGTAGGACTCGATGGCCACGCGCTCGGCAATCAGGTTGGCGCGGACCATGGCCTGCACCTCCCTGGACTCATCATACTCGGCATGGCTACGGTCGAGCAACGTTGCAGGATTGTAATCCGGTTCGCCGTTCAGCTGCACGATGCGCTCGGCAATCCAGTCGGCGTGCTCCTGTTCCTGGGTCGCGTGTTCCAGGAACTCAGCCTTGATGGCCGCATTCTGCAAGCCGGTCACCGTGTAGTAGTGGCGCTTGTAGCGGTTAATGCAGACCAGCTCGGTGGCCAGCGCCTCATTCAGCATCTTCAGCACGGCGGCCCGGTCGCCTTTATAGCCGGCAGTGACGGGACCGTCGGTCAGGTTCTGGGCCGCCGCGCGGATCGCGGCCTTGTCGATGCCGCGCGGGGTTTGATTCATATCAGCCATGGGATGTTCCTTCTGTTGCGGTTAGCGGCGGGTGAGCGGCGGACGGCCCGACTCGGACAGCACGATTTCGACGCGGCGGTTCAGCTGGCGGTCGGCGGCCGTGTTGTTGCTGGCCACCGGATACGCTTCGCCATAGCCGCGCGTATCGATGCGCGAACGCTCCACGCCCATCTGCATCAGCGCGCTGCGCACGGCTTCGGCGCGGCGCTGCGACAGTTCGAGGTTGTGGGCGGCGGTGCCGGTGCTGTCGGTGAAGCCTTCCACCAGCACCGAGCGGTCGGGGTTGTTGCGCAGGACTTCGGCCAGGCGCTGCGCCGTCTGCATGCCTTGCGCGGTCAGCACGGCCTGGTCGGTGTTGAACAGCACATCGCCAAAGGTGATGACGATGCCGCGCTCGGTCTGCTTCGCTTGCAGGTCGGCCAGCTGCTGGGCCAGCGCGGCGGCGCGCTGTTCGGCCGTGGCCGCCTGGTTCTTCGCCGCGTTGGCGGCGGCGGCCGCCTCGTCGGCCTGCCGCTTGGCTTGTTCGGCTTCCGCCGTGCGGGCCTCGAGGCGAATCTGGTCGCGCTGCTGGGAAGCTTGCGCCACCTGGGCTTCCGCAGCCTTGGCGCGCGCCACTTCCTGGGCGGCGGCGATCTTCTGCTTGGCCACGTAAGCGAGCTTGTCGATTTCATTCAGGCTGTCATGGCGGGCCGCTGCCGTGTTGGCCTGGTCCAGCGCGCGCGTGGCGGCGGCCAGTTCCAGCGGCGCATACTTCGCCACATCCGGGCTGGCCTGCGCCACGGCGTAATCGCTGCGCGCTGCTTCCAGCTGGCTGGTCGACGTGGGCGCGGTGCTGCAGGCGGACAAGGCAATGGCCAGGGCCAGCAGCATGGGCTTGATGACGGGCTTGTTCATGATGCGCTCCTTTCCTTATCGGTTGCTGCTGTTGGCGCGCTCCAGCTCCTCACGCAGCACGCGGATGTCTTCCTGCAGCGCATTGGCGGCCTCGGTGGCCTTGGCGCTGCTGGCCTTGCTCTGCGCCAGCTTGGCGTCGGCCTGGGCCTGCTGCGCCAGGTCGCTCGCCGTGCGGTAGTCCTTCGCGGCCAGCGCCTGGTTGGCGCGCAGCATCTTCTCGCGCGCCGCGGCCATTTCAGCGGGCGCCAGTTCGGGCGCGCCGGCCGACGCGGCATTGGCCACCGCTTCCTTCGACACGGCCACATCGGCCGTGGCCGGGGCCTTCATGCTGCTGCAGGCGCTCAGCGCGACCACGCACAAGGCGCACAGCAGGAATTGCAGACGATACAAAGAATCCATGATTGTTCTCCTGTTTTCGTTTGAGTGGATCTTGTCGTAGGGACGTTATATAAGCTGCCGCGCTGCCTTTCAGTACGTTTCCGCACATAGATGCGGCATGTGCGTGAGCGAACAGTGCGGGCCGAAGGCCAGTGCTAGGCTGGGCTATCCTGTGTGCACAATGAAAGGCCGAGGTATGCCGACGACACGCCGCACCAAGATCGCCCTCGCCAGCGTGGGCACCCTGATCGCCATTCCCGTCATCGCGGTGGTGGTCCTGCTCAACTACGACTGGAACCGCGCCCGTCCCTGGCTCAATGAAAAGGCCAGCGAAGCGCTGGAACGCCCGGTCGCCATCCGCGGCAACCTGTCGCTGAGCTGGCACCGCCAGCCGGGCGCTACCGCCCAGGGCGGCTGGCGCGACTGGGTGCCCTGGCCCCATCTGCTGGCACAGGACGTCCACCTCGGCAATCCGGCCACCATGCCGCAGGGCGACATGGCCGCGGCGCGCGCCATCGCCTTCTCGCTCAATCCCTTCTCGCTGCTGCACAAGGAGATTGCGATTCCCGAGCTCAGCTTTACTGCGCCCCATGCCGAACTGCTGCGCACGGCGCAGGGCGACAACAACTGGACCTTCGTGAAGAAGAAAACGCCGGCCAAGTGGAAGATGGACCTCGACCGCATAGTATTTACCGAAGGCACCGTGCACCTGTTCGATGAAGTGGAAAAGATCGACGCCACGGCCGAACTGGAACAGCTGGTCAAGGATCCCAAGTACTACATTGCCTGGAAGCTGAAAGGCCAGTGGAACAAGCAGCCGATCAGCGGCCACGGCAAGACCGGCGCCGTGCTGGCCCTGCAGGATTCCAGCCTGCCCTTCCCTGTGCAGGGCGATGTGAAGATCGGCCTCGTCAGCGGTTCGGCCGAAGGCACGCTGACCAATCCCGTGCACCTGGCGGCGGTGGACATGCGGCTCAAGGTGTCGGGCGCCTCGATGGCGCGGCTGTATCCGATTACCGGCCTGCTGCTGCCGGAAACGCCGGCCTTCACGACGCAGGGCCACCTGATCGGCAACCTGGCCAAGGATGCGTCCAAATGGACGTATGAAGACTTCAGCGGCCGCGTCGGCGACAGCGACATCGCGGGCAAGCTGGCGTTCGAACAGCGCCGGCCGCGCGGACTGCTGACCGGCAATGTCCACTCCAAGCTGCTGCAGTTCAAGGACCTCGGCCCGCTGGTGGGCGGCGACGACAACGCAGAGAAAGTGGCGCGCGGCGTCGCGCCCGTACAGCCCAGCAACAAGCTGCTGCCGGTGGAAACCTTCAAGACCGAGCGCTGGACCGCGCTGGATGCCGACGTGACCTTCCGCGCCGACCACATCGTGCGCACCAAGCAGCTGCCGATCAGCAAGCTGAACGCTGAAGTGCACATGAAGGATGGCGTGCTGCGCCTGACGCCGCTGAACTTCAACTTCGCCGGCGGCAATATCGCCTCGACCGTCAAACTGGACGGCAGCGGCAACAAGGTGAAGGACGCCATCGCGGCCGAGCTCACCGCGAGCGGCAAGCACATCAAGCTGAAGGAACTCTTCCCCACCCTGCCCCAGCTGCAGCAGGCGACCGTGGGCGAAATCAATGCCGAGACCAAGCTGAGCGCGACCGGCAATTCCGTCGCCACCCTGATGGCCTCGTCCAACGGCGAGCTGCACACGCTGATCAATGACGGCACCATCAGCAAGCTGCTGCTGGAACAGATGGGCCTGAACATTGGCAATATCGTGCTGACCAAGCTGTTCGGCGACAAGCCGGTGCAGCTGAACTGCCTGGCGGGCGACTTCGCCGTCGAGAAGGGCTTGGCGCGCACGCGTTACCTGGTGCTGGACACCAACGATGCCGTGGTGCGCGTCAACGGCACGCTGAACCTGGCTAGCGAACAGATCGACCTCACATTGAAGCCCGACGCCAAGGGCTTGCGCATCATCTCGCTGCGCTCGCCCATCTATGTGCGCGGCTCGCTCAAGCATCCGGACGTGGACATCGACAAGGGCGTGCTGGCCATGCGCGCCGGCGGCGCCCTGGCGCTGGCGACGCTGGCCGCGCCGGTAGC
>DASWYX010000633.1:0-9582 GCA_036404755.1 Pseudoduganella sp. | reverse complement strand
AATTCTCATGAAAGACCGTCATGCGCCAGTGCGATGACGGTTTTTTGTTTTCCGGCGCCGGGTTTACGCGGCCTGGCGCAGGTAATCCAGCATTTCTTCAGTCATCATGCGCCCGGTTTGCAGCTCCGGCTCGCTTTCGAGGGCTGTGCGGAAGCGTTCGCGGGCGCCTGGCTCCTTACCGATCATGTCGGTAAGCAATTCGAGCCAGCGCGACGCCAGCGCCTTCGCTGCGGGCGTGGCCGGCGATGGATCAGCTTCCATCTGCGCCCTGACTTCGGCAATCAGTCCCGTCCATTCGCCCGAGCGGGTGCGGAAATGCCTGCGCATGACGTCCATTTCCTCGGGCCGCATGTGTTTGGCGTACAGGGCCAGCTTGGACTCGACGTTGGCCAGCGTCAGGAACTGGCGCATCTCCGGCGTAATGCCGCTGTGCTCGCGCACCGCCTGTTCATTGCTCCACATTACATCCAGGCGGGCCGCCAATGCCGGATCGTTGCCGGTGTCTTGTTGCAGGGCAGTCATCCAGCGCGCCGCCAGCGCCTGGGCTGCCGGCGAGACCGGTGCAATGCCGGATTCGACCATCTGGCGCAGCTCGGCCGCTCTGGCCGACCATTCGGCGCCGCGGTTCAGGATCGGCATGCGCTGCTGCTCTTCTTTCGTGAAATATTTGTCGTGCATGTTCATCAGCTCCAGTGTGTTTAGCCAGGCGGACAGTTCCGGTTCCTCGCCGCGCTGCAACTGCTGCTGCATCTGCGCCAGTTGCGTGCGCAGGATGGCCGCGTCGGCAATCTGCCGGTCGAGCGCGGCAATCTGGCGGCCGATGATGGCTGCCGGCGAGGCGTCGGGACTATCCAGGAAAGCAGCGATGTCGGCCAGGGCCATGCCGAAACGGCGCAGCGCCTGGATCTGGTGCAGCCGGGCGATGTCGTTGCGGTTGTAGAGCCGGTAGCCGGCGTCGCTGCGCGCCGAGGGCGTGAGCAGGCCGATGCTGTCGTAATGGTGCAGGGTGCGGACCGTGAGGCCCGAACGGCTGGCGAGTTCTCCTACTTTCAGCATGGGCTGTGCTCCTGTCATCGTGCGTGGCCCCATGCTGGAGCCTGACGTGGCGTGAGGGTCAAGCGCTTTCGTTGGGACGGTCGGCGAGGCTGGCCCACAAATGGGCTGCCGCCATCGTACGGTGGGGCTGGTATTGCTGCAAGATGCGCTCGGCGCGGGCCATGTCCGGCTTCGTTTCCTCGCCCAGCAGGCGTTGCAGCGCGGCGCGCACGGCCACGTCGCCGTGCAGCGAGCAGTCGGCATAGCCGTAGCCGCGCAGCAGGCCGTAGTTGACGGTCCAGGGGCCGATGCCTTTGACGGCCAGCAGGTTTGCGCTGATTTGTTCGATCGGGTTGCTGTCGCTCGGTTTTAGGTCCAGTTCACCGGCCGCCACCAGCTGGGCGAAGCGCAGCAGGGTTTCGGCCTTGGCGCGGGAGAATTTGCGGGTCAGCAGCTCTTCGGCGTCGAGCTTCGCCACGTCCTGCGCTTCAGGGTAGCACCACAGGCCGCTGCTGTGACGGCGGCCCGCTTGCAGGATGAAGGTGCGGCGCAGCGAGATCGCGAAGGGCAGGTTGATTTGCTGGCCGATGATGGCCCAGGTCAGCGCTTCGAAAACGGTGGCCGATTGCACGATGCGCAGGCCGGGCTGGCGCTGGACCAGGGCGCCCAGCAGGGCGTCGTCGCGGGCGAAGGCGACGAAATCGGCCGGGTCGATGTGCAGGCCGAGGATGTTGCGGGCGGCCGCTTCGATGCGCACGGCCAGCGGGGCAGGGACGCTGGCGCCGGGTGCGTCGATCTCCGCCTCGCAGTGCGCGCTGCGGCGGCGGGCGGCGGGCAGGTCGACGGTCAGCACGACCGGCACGCCGTCCAGCAGCATGCCCTTGCGAATACGCTTGTCGCTGACTTCCTCGGCCACGCTTTCCGCATCGCGGCTGTGGAACTTGAGCACGTCGTCCACCCGGAAATTGGCGGGCAGCGCCAGGGTAAAGCCGTGCTTCATGCCGCTTCCGTCTTGCGCAGCCAGGGCAGCGGCGGCTTGTAGCCGGTGACCAGCATGGTGCCGGAAATGACGATGGCCGCGCCGACGATGGTGTACCAGCCCACGACTTCATGCAGGAACAGCGTGCCCCACAGGATGCCGAACAGCGGATTGAGGAAGGTCACGGTGAGCGCCGAAGTCGGGCCCACGTCGCGGATCAGGCCAAAGTAAAGCAGGTAGGCGATGCCGCTGCACAGGATGCCCAGCGCGAGCGCCGCGCCCATGATGCCGACGGTAGGCTCGCCCGGCTGCGGGAACAGCGCGAGCGAAGGCAGGGTGAGGAGGGCGGCCGCCCACATGCTGCCGTGGGCATTGGCGAAAGGCTCGACCGCCTTGGCCGACTTGGCGTAAGTGCTGGCGATGCCGTAGTTGAAGGCTGCGAACACGCCGGCCGCAATCGCGAGGCCTGCGCCTGCCCGCGAACTCGCATGGTCGAAGCCGACCAGCAGCGCCACGCCGGCCGTGCCGAGGGCCAGGCCCAGCATCACGCGCGGGCTGACCATCTGGCGCTGCCATACGGCGCCGATCAGGGCGCCCCACATCGGCGCCGTCGCATTCAGCACCGACAGCACCGAGGCGGAGAGGGTGCGTGCCGCGAAGGCGAACAGCAGGAAGGGCAGGGCGGAATTGAACAGGCCCAGGATCAGGTAATGCTTCCAGTGCTGGCGCAGGTCCAGCGGCTTGCGCAGCAGGAGCGCGATCACGGCCAGGAACAGCGCCGCGAACGTCACGCGGTATTCGATCAGCACCGCCGGCCCCAGTACCGGAGCGGCAATGCGCATGAAGAGGAAGGAGCCGCCCCAGATGGCGGCCAGGGTCACGAGTCGGATCAGGTTGGCGGTATTCATCGGCCGGATTGTGGCAGCGGCGGCGCGCCGGCGCTAGCTGTTTCTTGCGGTTGAATTCATGGCGTCGGCGTGGTTCAGCTGCAGCGCCTGCGGCACGCCATTCTTTACGGCAGTCATTTCGGCCAGGATGGAAATCGCGATCTCGGACGGCGTCTTGCTGCCGATGTAAAGGCCGATCGGTCCGTGCAGCTTCGCCAGCTGCTGCGGCGTGAGGTCGAATTCCACCAGGCGTTCGCGCCGCTTGGCGTTGTTCAGGCGCGAGCCGATGGCGCCGACATAGAAGGCGTCCGACTTCAGGGCTTCCATGATGGCCAGGTCGTCCAGCTTGGGATCGTGGGTCAGGGCGACGACGGCGCTGCGGCTGTCCAGCTTCATGTCGAGCACCAGGTCGTCCGGCATCGCATGCACCAGCCGCACTTCGGGCAGGGTCCAGCCGGAGCGGTATTCCTCGCGCGGATCGCACACGGTCACGTTGTAATCCATCGCGGTCGCGATCTGCGCCAGGAAGCGCGACAGCTGCCCGGCGCCGATGATCAGCAGGCGCCAGCGCGGGCCGTGCTGGGTCACCAGCTTGTCGCCGTGCAGTTCCAGCACGGAGCCGGCGCTCGCGCTTTCCAGCATCACGGCGCCCGTCTTCAGGTCCACGGTGCGCGCCACCAGTTCGTGCCGCTCCAGGCGCTGCAGCAGTTCGTCGATGCGGCTGGCCCGGCTCAAAGGTTCGAGCGCCAGTTCGATTGTGCCGCCGCAGGGCAGGCCGAAGCGGTGGGCTTCGTCGGCAGTGATGCCGTAGCTGACGATTTCCGGCAGCTCGCGCGTGATGCCTTCCTTGCGCACGCGCTCGATCAGGTCATCCTCGATGCAGCCGCCGGAGACGGAACCGACCACCCGCCCATCGTCGCAGATGGCAAGCGTGGCGCCGACCGGGCGCGGGCTGGAGCCCCAGGTCTTGATGACGGTGACGAGCTGGCAGCGGTGTCCCGCCGCGATCCAGGCGGAGCTGGTCTTGAGTACTTCGAGGTCGATGCTATCCATGGCTCGTACTATAGCAAGCCTCAGCCGCCTTTGCTGGCAAGCCTTTTTTTCGCCTTGCAAACGGCTTTCAGCGCCGGTTCTAGCGCCGCGCCGGACCCGATCTGCTCCGGGTCGTAGGACTCGTATTTGTAGGTGCCCACGGGTTCACCGCGGCCCAGCACGCCGGCGAAATAATCCTGCGCCAGCAAGGTCGCGGTGCCTTCGCTGCAGTTGTAGAGATGCGTCGAGCGTACGGAAAGGTAAGGCTTGCCGTCCGGCGTGCTCTGGGGCCGCCGGTAGCTCTGCATCGTGGCTGCCCGGTAGCCGGCGCCCGCCGCGTGGATGGAGGCGCGGTCCAGCAGCAGCACCGCGTCGTCGTCGCTGCCGATCCTGGACCAGGTGCCGGCGCCTGCCAGGGCGGGCGCCAGCAGCAGGGGCAGGAGAAGGCGGCGCATGGCTCAGGGGACCAGCGGGCGCTTGGATGCCTGCTTGGCCTTGATCTCGCTCACCGAGCGGTCCATCGCCGCCAGGCGGGCCGCGACGGCCGGGTGGTTGGCCGTGTAGCCGTTCAGCGTGGAGGCCGGGTACTGGGCGGACAGGCGCTGCCAGAAGGACTTGGCATGGTCGATGTTGTAGCCCGCGCGCGCCAGCATGTACAGCGACAGGTTGTCGGCGGCGATGTCCATATCCTGCGGCATGGGGCGCACGCCGGCCGTGCCGACCAGCATGGAGAGGTCCGGGCGCACCGATTGCAGGTTGTCGATGATGCTGCCGATGGTCGACGTGTTACGCAGCGTGGCCGGGTGGCCCAGCACATTGTGGGCAATGTCTTTGGCCATCACATAGGCCAGCGCTTCGTCGCTCTGGGCGAAATTGATCATGCCGCGCGTGAGCATCACGCGGCTGCCGTCCGCATACGAATTCACATTATCCGAGTTGCCCAGCTCCAGGCGGTAGGCACAGGCGCGGGTGACGGGCACGTTCAGCGTGTGGCTGCTGCCGTTGCGGGCCACGGTGAGCGGCAGGGCGGCGCGGCTGGAGGCCAGCGGACCAAGCACGGCGGCGGCCTTGCTTTCCGCATCGCGGCCCTTGGGCAGCGTCTTGCCGTCGGCGGCGATCAGGTCGTCGCCCTTGCGCAGACCGGCGCGCTGGGCGCCGCTGCCGGCCAGCACATTCGATACCTGCAGCACGTCGTCATATCCGAGCACTGCGACCGAAGCGTCGCTGTATTCGCCCGGGTAGGAATAGCGGTTCTTGGCCGTAAAGCCCAGCAGGTTGCGTGCCGCGGACTTGCACAGGTCCGCATTCTGGATCAGCAGGGGGCCGCCGACGCGGTACAGGCGGTCCTGCAGATTGGACATGCTCTTCAGCGATTCGCGCGCCGCCAGCTGCTGCGGCGTGACCACCGGCGCCGGGGCCGGCTGCGTGGCTTCGACGGGGGCATGGGAAGGCGAGGGGGGCGGCGCTGTGGTGCCGCAGGCTGTAAGCAGCAGGGCGGCCGCTACGGCGGCCAGTTGGGGGCAGTGTGCCCGGTTTGCGAATTGTTGCCCTGCGGCCATAGTCCTTTCCTCTTAATGCTTGCCGGTGCTGCCAAAGCCTCCTTCACCGCGATCGCTGGCGCCGAATTCTTCGACAACGTTGAATCCTACCTGCAGCACCGGCACGATAATCAGCTGCGCCAGGCGTTCCATCGGATTCAGTGTAAACGTGTTGTGGCCCCGGTTCCAGGTCGACACCATCAACTGTCCCTGGTAGTCCGAGTCAATCAAGCCTACCAGATTCCCCAAAACGATGCCGTTCTTATGACCCATGCCCGAACGAGGCAGGATCATGGCAGCATAGCCTGGATCGGCGATGTGGATGGCGAGGCCGGTGGGCACCAGCACGGTCTGGCCAGGCTCGATGACCAGGGGCGCGTCGATGCAGGCGCGCAGGTCAAGGCCTGCGCTGCCGGGGGTTGCATAGGCCGGCATCTGGTCTTTCATGCGCGGGTCGAGGATTTTGACGTCGATGGTTTTCATTGGAATAGCGAGTTCTTGTCGATGCGTTTGGCGATTTCGGAAACCAGCTGGCGCGCCAGCGTGAGCTTGTCGGCGCGGGGCAGGATGGTGTGTCCGTGTTCGTCGAAGAGGATGATGGTGTTGTCGTCCTGGCCGAAGGTGTGGTGGCCGATATTGCCCACCAGGAGAGGGACGCCTTTCTTTTCGCGCTTGCTGGCGCCGTATTCGAGCAGGTTTTCCGATTCGGCGGCGAAGCCCACGCAGTATGGCCAGCCGGCCAGCGACGTGCGGGCGGCCACGCTGGCCAGGATGTCCGGGTTCTGCTCGAACTTCAGCTGCGGCACGCTGCCGTCGGCCGTTTTCTTGACCTTCTGCGTGCTTGGATTGGCCACGCGCCAGTCGGCCACGGCGGCCACGGAGATGAACACGTGCTGGCCGCCCAGGCTGTCCATCACGGCGTCGAACATCTGCTGCGCGCTCTGCACATTGTGGCGCGTTACGCCGAACGGCGTTTCCAGCGCGGTGGGGCCGGAGATCAGCGTCACTTCGGCGCCCATTTCGCGGGCGGCGCGCGCCACCGCATAACCCATCTTGCCGGAGGAGAGATTGGTGATGCCGCGCACCGGGTCGATGGCTTCGAAGGTGGGGCCGGCCGTGACGAGGATGCGCTTGCCCGCCAGGACCTTGGGCTGGAAGGCGGCGATCATTTCGGCCAGCAGCTGCTCGGGTTCCAGCATGCGGCCCATGCCCACTTCGCCGCAGGCCTGGTCGCCCGGCGCCGGGCCGAGGATGCACACGCCGTCGTCGCGCAGCTGCTGCACATTGCGCTGTGTGGCCGGATTAGACCACATTTCCACGTTCATCGCCGGCGCCACCAGCAGGGGCACGCGGCTGGGGCGCGCCAGGCACATGGTGGACAGCAAATCGTCGCATACGCCGTGTGCCAGCTTGTAGATGAAGTCCGCCGAGCAGGGAGCGATGATGATGGCGTCCGCATCGCGGGTGACGTCGATGTGGGCCATATTGTTGTTGACGCGCGGGTCCCACTGGCTGGTGAAGACCGGCTTGCCGGACAGCGCCTGCATCGTGACGGCCGTGATGAAGTGGGTGGCCGCATCGGTCATTACCACCTGCACGGAGGCGCCTTCCTTCGTCAGCGCGCGGCACAGTTCAGCGGCCTTGTAGCAGGCGACGCCGCCGGACAGGCCAAGCACGATTTTTTTGCCAGTCAGTTCCATGATGCTGCTCCTACTTGTTCACGCGGCGCAGTTCGTCCAGCACGAACAGCGCGGCGCCGACACAGATCGCCGAATCGGCGACGTTGAAAGCGGGGAAGTGGCCGAAGCCCCTCCAGTGGAAGTCCAGGAAGTCCACCACGTGGCCGTACATCAGGCGGTCGATCACATTGCCGATGGCGCCGCCCAGGATCAGCGCCAGCGCCCAGCAGAACAGGCGCTGGCCGGAGTGCTTGCGCAGCAGCCAGAGGATGTACGCCGCCGCGGCGATGCCGATGCCGGTGAACATATAGCGCTGCCAGCCGCTTTCGTTGGACAGGAAGCTGAACGCGGCGCCCTTGTTATAGGCCAGCACCAGGTTGAAGTACGAGGTCACGTACATCTCTTCGCCGTAGCGGAATAGCTTGGTGATCGTGATCTTGGACAGCTGGTCCAGCAGGATGACGATGGCGGCAATGCCCAGCCACGGGACCATGCTGCCGGAGGAGGACTTGGAGGAAGGCTTTTTGTTGGTGGCCATTTAATCTCGGATGTTGTTGTTGGAAACCTAGAACCTGGGTCAGACCCAAAGGGTCAGACCCTCGGGTCTGACCCAGGTTCTAGGTTTGCGCCGTCAGGCGAACTTGCGCGGCTCGCCGGCGCCGAACAGATTGTCGTAGCAGCGGCCGCACAGGCCAGCGTGGTCGGCGTGGCTGCCCACGTCGGCGCGGTAGTGCCAGCAGCGCTCGCATTTGGCGTTGGTGGACGCGGCGACGGCCACGGCTTCCTCGGCTTCGCTGGCAACCTCGATGGCCTTGGCCAGCGAGGTGATGAAGACGAACTTCAGGTCGTCGTCGAAGCTGGCCAGCGCCTTGTATTTGTCGCCGGAAGCCTTGATCTCCAGCTCTGCCTGCAGCGAGGAGCCGATGGCGCCGGAGGTGCGCAAGTCTTCCAGCTGCTTGGTCACGTCGGCGCGCACGGCGCGGATGGTGGCGTACTTGGCCAGCAGCGCCGGCGCGTCGTCCAGCGCCGGCAGCTGCCACCAGGTCTGGGTATAGATGGTTTCGTCGCTGGCCTTGAACGCTTCGTCGCCGGCGAAGAAGCCCCATGCTTCCTCGGCGGTGAAGCAGAGGATGGGCGCCATCAGGCGCAGCAGGCTTTGCGTGATGTGCCACAGCGCGGTCTGCGCCGAGCGGCGGGCCTTCGAATCGACGGCGCTGGTGTACAGGCGGTCCTTCAGGATGTCCAGGTAGAAGCCGCCCAGGTCTTCCGAGCAGAAGTTCTGCAGCTTGGATACTACCGGGTGGAACTCGTAGCGCTCATAGTGGGCCGTCAGCTCGGCCTGCAGCGCGGCCGTGTTGGCGATCGCGTAGCGGTCGATTTCCAGCAGCTCGGCCACCGGCACGGCGTTCGCCTTCGGATCGAAGTCCGAGGTGTTCGCCAGCAGGAAGCGCAGCGTGTTGCGGATGCGGCGGTAGGACTCGGTCACGCGCTTCAGGATCTCGTCCGAGATCGACAGCTCGCTGGTGTAGTCGGTGGCGGCCACCCACAGGCGCAGGATGTCGGCGCCCAGCGTGTCGGACACCTTCTGCGGCGCCACGGTATTGCCGATGGACTTGGACATCTTCTTGCCCTCGCCGTCGACCACGAAGCCGTGCGTCAGCAGCGCCTTGTAGGGCGGCACGCCGTTCAGCATGGAGGACGTCAGCAGCGACGAGTGGAACCAGCCGCGGTGCTGGTCCGAACCTTCCAGGTACAGGTCGGCCGGGAAGTGCGACTGCTGCGCGTGCGAGCCGCGCAGCACGGTCTGGTGGGTGCAGCCGGAGTCGAACCACACGTCCAGCGTATCCTTGTTCTTCAGGTACATGTCCGCTTCATCGCCCAGCAGCTCGCGCGGATCGAGCTTGTGCCAGGCGTCGATGCCGCCTTGCTCGATCAGCTGCGCCACCTGTTCCAGCAGTTCCGGGGTGCGCGGATGCAGGTCGCCCGTTTCGCGGTGCAGGAAGAAGGCCATCGGGACGCCCCACTGGCGCTGGCGCGACAGGGTCCAGTCCGGACGGTTGGCGATCATGCCGTGCAGGCGCGCCTGGCCCCAGTCCGGGAAGAATTCGGTGGCGTCGATGCCTTCCAGCGCCGTTTCGCGCAGGGTCGGGCCGCCGTCCTTGGGCGTGATGTCCATGCCGGCGAACCACTGGCTGGTGGCGCGGTAGACGATCGGGGTCTTGTGGCGCCAGCAGTGCATGTAGCTGTGGTCGAACATCTTCAGCTCGAACAGGGCGCCCGCTTCGCGCAGCGCTTCGCAGATCGGCTTGGACGCTTCCCAGATCGTCATGCCGCCGAACAGCGGGAGACTCCCGGCGAAGCGGCCGTCGCCCATCACCGGTTTCAGGATCTCGTCGTCCTTCATGCCATGGGCCTTGCAGGACTGGAAGTCT
>DASWYX010000632.1:0-6709 GCA_036404755.1 Pseudoduganella sp. | reverse complement strand
TGGCGCGCCCATGGTGGGGCTTGCGGCGCCTTGGCGCTCAGTTCAGCGGCGTATGTTCGCGCGCGCTGCGGGTCGTGCAGACGGTGTTGCGCGATCAGCGTGGCATGCGCGAGCCACGGCCAGCGCCGGTTTGGGTCTTCGGCGAAGCGCTGGTGCACGAAGTCCAGCATCTGGCCGATGCGCTGCTGGTCGTTGACGGCGCTGTAGATTTCCGTTGCGGCCATCAGCGGGTATTGGCTGCGCGGGTCGAGGTAGAGCGCGCGGGCGAGCCAGGTTTGCAGCTTGTTGTAGTCCATTTCGCGCCAGGGCAGCGGCGCGCCGGGCTGGTCGTCGTAGGTTTGCAGGTGCAGCATCAACGCTTTCGACGCGGCTTCTCTCTCGCCGGCGCTTGCCAGCAGCAGCGCTTCCAACGTCGGCGCGCGGGGCAAGTCGTGAGGCTTGGATTGTGCCGCACCGTCTGCCGCTAGCCGCAGGGCGATGTGCAGGCATAGCGCGGCCAGCAGCGTGACTGCCGCCGCCAATGGTGCTCGTCTGCGACCCGGTCGGCGCGCGGCTCGCGCAACAGGCGCGGCCTTTTCCGACGGGCTGCGCGCCGCGGCAGGCGCAGCGTGTTCGGCTACGCTGAGGTCGCGGGGCGCTTCGCGGAGTATTTCGCGGGCGTTGCGCGCGGGGGATGGCGGCGCTGGGGGGCGCATCAGAAGTCCCTCCGGTGCAGGTCGAATGCGGATGCGGCGGCGAGAAGGAGGAGGTAGATGGCAGTTTGCGCGGTGATGAGTGCGAGTGCGGACAGGCTGCCGCTGTCGTAGAGCAGCCAGGCGGTCGGCGTGAACTGGTCGAGGCGCGGCAGCAGCAGGGCGATTGCGTCGATAGCGGTGCCAATGGTGCGCCGTGTTGCGCCGCCGTGTGGGGCGTGGCCAAGCAGCAGGAGGGTGCCGAGGCTGCGGGACAGTAGGTAGAAACCGGCCACCATCGCCAGCGCGGGCACTGGACGCGTGAGCGTGATCGTGCAAAACACTGCGAACGCTGCAATCAACCAGAGTTCGCATACCAGCGAGATGGTCCACAACACGGCTTGCGCCGGGGCGGCGAGGCAGGCGATGACGGCGCCGAACAGGGCGGCGGGCAGCGTCGCGGCTGCGGCGAAGCCGGCAAGCTTGCCGGCCAGCCAGGCGGTGCGTGGGATGGGCAGGGCGAGCAGCATTTCTGTGCCCTTGTCGGCAGCTTCGCGCGCCAGGCCGGTGACCACATATGCGGACAGTATGGCGACTGCGGCCAGCCGCAGCGCGGCGGCAACCAGCGCAAGCTGCGTTTCGCGCGTTTCGGTGAGCGCGATCGCGGACAGGAAGCCGGAGAGGGCCACGCCTCCGATGGCTACCGCGAGTACGAGCCACAGCATCCGGCTGCGCACAGCCTCCAGAACCGTGTAACGCGCGATCGTCGCCACCGCAGCAAAAACCGACGCCCCTCCGCGCGCAGGCCGTGCGCCGCCCCCTATCAGCGGCGTCGCCGCGCCGCAAATGGCAGCACGCCACACCGGCGCGCCGGCGGACGGCAGCGGCTCGGTCGGCCCAGCGCCCGGCAGGCTCGATGGCTCGCTCGCGGCGGGTGGCTGGGCGGGACGCGGCGGAGGGGGAGCCGGGGGGCGGGTGCGGTCGGTCATGGGAGCCTCTGCGCGGCGAGCATGCGGTTGTAGAGGATGTTGGGCGAGAGCCAGACCACGATATCGTCGTAGGAACCGCCCGGCGCGGCGACGTTGTCGGTGGCGGTGCGGGTGATGTAGGCGCGGCCGGCGGGCGACATGTTTGACTTCTCATCGAGGTTGCCGCTGCCGGCATCGGCCACGCGCACGCCGACATCGCTGTAGCCGCCGTAGCCATTGCGTCCGTGCGAGAGAATCACCGCCGGGATATCGTTGGCCGCGCTGGCGGACACCAGGTTGCCCAAAGCATCCCGGCTGGCGATGGTAATGTCGCGTGGTGTATTCAGCCGGAACAAGGTGCTGCTGTCGCTGAAGGCCGGCGTCACGCTGTAGAGATAGAGGTGATTCCAGCTATCGAGCTTGGACAAGCCCAGTGTCGCCCAGGGCAAAAAACCGATACGCCGCTCATTGGTGCAGCGCGCCCCATCGCGGTCCTCCAGTCCATTGGCGGCGGAGATGGCGGGACAGGGCAGATAGCCATTGCGCACGGCGAACCCCATCAGCGCATCGCGCGCCTCTTCCATCGCTCGCTGGGTATCGGCCACGCGCCGCTGCTCGAGTTGCACGCTGAGCGGCGTCACCAGGCCGCCAATCAGCAGCCCGACAATCACCAGCACGATCGCCATTTCGACGAGAGTGAAGCCCCGGTTCTTCATGGCAGCGTCCTGGCCCTGGCCATGCGGTCGTACATTATCTGCAGCGGCACGATGGCCAGCAGGTCGTCGAACTCGCCGCCGGGAAGCCGCGACTCGTCGCTGGCGGCGCGGCCGATGAAGCCGACGGATGCCGTGTCGTTGCCCGCTTCATCCAGATTTGCGACGGCGCCGTTGGCCAGCCGCAAACCGTTGGCATGCGTACCGAGGTTCCTGCGCCCTTGGGACAGCACCACCGCCGGCGCACACTGCGCCGCCAGTTCGCAGCGGTCCTGGCCCACGGTATAAAACAGCAGCCCATGCCCATCGCGAGCCTGCACCCGCTTGGTCGCAATGGCGGACACGCGCTGGATCGGCGGCACGGTAAATCCAGGCGTGACGGCATAGCGCAAGACCTTGCCCCAGCTGTCCACGCCATCGACTCCGAGATCGACCCAGGGCAGAAAGCCGCTGCAATCCTCCTCGCCGCTGCAGGGCTCCGCGCGCTCGCGGCCATCGATGGCGGAGATGGCGGGACGCGGCAACCGTCCATGTGTCGCCGCGAATCCGACCAGCGCATCGGTCGCGCGGCCGAGCGTGGCGATCGTGCGCCGTTCGCGGACCCGCTCCACGTTCGAGCGCGAAAATGCGCTGATCAGGAGGCTGGCCGCCGTCACGCTGCCGACCACCAGCAGCAACAGCAGCGCCGCGCCGCGTTGCCGCGTGCCAGGCCGGCGCGGCGAATCAGCGCCCCGTTTCATGAATCGCTCCTGTGGCGGGATCGTAGCTCTGGCCAGGCTTGAGGACGACCGTGCGGCCATCGACCTGCACCCGCGCCGACTGTCCCCTGTCGGCCGTCTGCGCCTGGCGCGGTTCACCGTTGACAAAAACCGTGGTCTGGCCGCTGCTGCGGCGAATGATGCCGGATAGCTGGACTTGTTCAGGCACCGCCGGTGGCGCGGCCTCGGAGCCTGGCACGGGTGCACCGCCCATGCCCGGCGTCCCCGCCATCGGCAGGCTGGCGCCGACCCCGCCGGGAGCGCCCGGAGCACCCGGGAACGTGCCGGGAAGGAGTGACGCGCCATTGCTGCGCAGCGAATCGAGCTGCGCGCGCTCACCCGGCGTCGCGAACAGGCGGCCCATCGTGATGAAGCTCTGGGCCTGCGCCGAAGCGGCGGCGCAGCAAAGGGCCAGCAATATCAGGCGTTTCATGGCTGCCCCCTGCCGGAAATCGCGGGAGGCACCGTGAGCGTCACCCAGTTCAGCGTGCATTCCGCATTGAGCGTAGGCGCCAGCGGCGCCGTGCCGGCATTCGAGGCGCGGCGGATCACGCAGTCCTGCACCGTGAAAGTGCCGGCCTGGCGCAGGTCGGTCAGGAAGTGGAACAGATCGAGTTCGTGCAGCAGATCCATGCGCAGCGCCATGCGGCTGCCGCGCAGCTGGTAGTCGCCCATCGAAAGCTGGGTTTCCAGCTGGTAGGGCTGCTGGGGCTCGATCTCGTAACTCAGGGGCAGCAGGCGGCGCCGCTGCTGGATCTGGCGGATCGCCTCCACCCAGTCCAGCCGCCGCTCGTCCCCGATCAGGCCCTTGCGGCGCAATTCCAGGAACTGCGGCTGGTACAGACGGATCTCCGCCTTCTCCGTTTCCGCATGGGTAAGGCGGGAACGTGCATCGTCGCGCCTGGCCTGGGCATAGGCTTCGGCCGAACGGGCATGATTCATATGCCAGTAACTGGCGAAGACCGCGGCGCCGGCGATGCCCAGCGTGCCGGCAAATAGTACGGCCGCGCGGCGAATCTGGCCGAACTCGCGCATCCAGGACGGCAGGGGAATGCGCAGCGGGGCGCTGTCCGGACGGGCCATCATGGCTGCCACACCAGGTTGAGAGTGAACCTTGCGCGCTCGCCCACGCTGTCCGGGTTGCCCGCCTTGCCACTCAGTTTCACATTGGGCCGCACGTCGAAGGGAAGCTGTTCGACCGTGACCTGCATGCGCGGATGGTGCATCAACTCCTGCGTGAACTGGCTCATACCCTGCAGCACTTGCCGGTAATCGTTCTCGCCGGCCAGCACTTCGGCCTGCAGGCGCAGCACCTGTGATGGCGCCTTTGGGATGCCGATCAGCAGCGACGAATGCGGCGCGACCAGCGCCGCCGAAGTGGCTGCCGCCGGATTCATGGCCGTCGCCGTCATCGGCCGTGCGCCCGGCACATTGGCGCGCCACTCGATTTGCAGGAGCCGGATCTGCGGCGATTTCTCCAGCGCGTCGCTGACCATGTTCACCATCGCCAGCGGCCAGGGACCCTGGCGCCCCACCAGCTGGTCGATCAGCACGGCCGCCTTCATATTGGCCGTCTTGTCCATCGCCGGCGGCATGTCGGACATGCTGCGGCTGTACGCAGCTTCATAGCGGCGCGTTTCCGCCGCTAGCTCCTTCGCGCTGGAGGTGGACATCACATAGTGGATCATATTGGCCGTAGTCCAGATCAATCCCGCCGCAGCCAGTGCCGCGCTGGACGCATAGAGTGCAATGCGTGTCTGCCAGAAGCGGAAGTAGCGGCCCTTCTGGCCCAGGGGATAGTGGCTGGAGGGCTGTTCGTCGCCCAGCCAGTGCAGCAGCAGGCCATCTGCCTGGGCGGGCGCCGTGTCCATGTCCAGCTTTTCGGCGGCGGCGTCGATAGGCTCGAAGTGGTAGTAGAGGTCCGCGGAATCGGTGCATGCGGACGACAATCCCTCGATCGCCTGCGGGGGCGTTATCACGACCACATGCAGCACTTCGCCGCGCTCCAGCAGGTGAACGCTGGTCAGGAATTGCTGCGTGCGCGCGGTTTCGGTGGCGATCAGGCTCGGGTCCAATGAATGCCCGTTGGCTTGCACCAGCCGCGAAAACTTCAGCTGGTGATTGTGGAAATAGCTCTGGCGCATGCCGGCGGGTTGTTCCGTGACCAGCAGCAGGTGCTCGTAGTGCAGTTCCAGCCGTTCGAGCAGGGCCGCCCACAACAGGGTGGCTGAATAGACGCCTGCCAGCGGTGTTTGCAGCTGTTCGAGCGTGTCGACCCAGGGCGTCAGCAGGGCCGGATTGGTGAGTGCGGTCAGGAGCACCTTGTCGTCGCGCCGGCCTTCTTCCTCGCGGCCCTGCATCTTGCAGCAGCGGTAAGGCGTGTCGCGGAAGGCCTGCTGCAGGCGGCGTTCAACCAGCTGCTTGCCGGCGCGGCCGCCGACGTGCGGCACGAGCTGCCGCTGGAAATCCTCCTCGACCAGGTCGGCGAGCAGGAAGGCCGGCGTGGCGCCCTGTGCTTCCAGGTAGGCGGCAAAGGCATTGGTGCCGGGACGGCCCGGTTCAAACGCAGCGACTTGCGTCAGTTCGCCGCGTTGCCACTGGTAGGCGGTGAGCCGCTCGCTGGTCAGGTAGAAGAGCTGTTTGCGCAGCATGGCTCAGATCCTGATTGAACTGATGGTGTCATAGATCGGACCAAGCACGGACAGCATGATCCAGCCCAGCAGCAGACCCAGGATCACCGTCATCGCAGGCTCGATCATTGCCTGCACGCGCTCGATCTGCTCGCGCACCTCGCGATTGTAGAAATAGGCGACGTTGCGCAGCGCGCCATCGAGCGCGCCCGTGGTTTCGCCGACGCGCAGCATGCGGACCACCAACGGCGGGAAAATGCCCGTTTCCTGGAAGGCCGCGGCAACGGTACGTCCCTCGGCGATCAACTGACCTGCGCGGCGCAGCGCGGACGCGATAACCCGATTGCCGGCAATGCCTTCCGAGAGCCGGATGCATTCCAGCACCGTGATGCCGGAGGCGTACATCAGCGCGAAATAAGTGGCGATGCGGGCCAGGATGATCTTTTGCAGAACGGGGCCGATGGGCCAGGAGCGCAGCTTGAAAGCGTCGAAGCGGTAGGCCGCGCGTTCGCTGTGGCGCAGCCACCAGCGCGCGCCCTGCCAGGCGACCAGGGGCAGGGCGAGGATCAGGTACCAGTAATTGACGAAAGCGTTGGAAACGGCAATCAGCGCGCGCGTGTGCAGCGGCAGTTCCTGGCCCATATTGCGGATGAAGGCCGTGAGCTGGGGCACGAGGTAGATCATCAGGAAAAAGACGACGCCCGTCACGATCACGGCGACCAGCGCCGGGTAGGCCAGCACCTTGCGCGCCTGGGCCGCCAGCTCGTCCTGCCACTTCAGGCTTTCCGCCAGGTTGGCAAACACTTCGTTGACCTTGCCGCTTTGCTCGCCTGCGCGTACCAGGCTGGTGAAAGTCGGGTCGAATACTTCCGGATAGGCAGCCAGCGCATCGGACAGTTGCAGGCCCCCCTCAATGCTCTCGACGACGTCGGTCAGGATTTCACGCAGGCGCGGGTGGTCGATGCCGTC
>DASWYX010000631.1:0-6801 GCA_036404755.1 Pseudoduganella sp. | reverse complement strand
TGTCCTTGTCGTTCAGGATATCGTCGGCCTCAGGGGTGGTCGGGCCGTTTGCGCCTTCCAGAATGATCTTGGTGCGGATCTTCGGTGCGTTCGCGGCCGTGATTTGCTGTTCCAGGGCCGCCGGGATGAGGATATCAGATTCGATGCCCCAGAAGGAATCACGATCTTGAGTAACTTCCGCGCCTGGGAAGTTGGCTACGCCACCGGTTTCCGCTACATACTTATGCAGCTGGGCGATATCCAGACCACCCGAGTGTACCACGGTGCCGGTATGGTCCTGGACGGCGATGACTTTCGAGCCTGCGTCAGCGAACATGGTGGCAGCGACGCCGCCCACATTGCCGAAGCCCTGGATCGCAACGCGTGCACCCTTGATGTCCACGCCGCGCTTGGAGGCAGCTTCGCGGCCAGCCACGAACACGCCGCGGCCGGTTGCTTCGCGGCGGCCCAGCGAGCCACCCATGGAGATCGGCTTGCCGGTCACGACGCCGGTGGACAGGTTACCTTCGATCATGGCGTAGGAGTCCATCATCCATGCCATCACCTGTTCGTTGGTGTTGACGTCCGGCGCCGGGATATCCTTGGTCGGGCCGATGATCAGGCTGATTTCGCTGGTGTAGCGGCGGGTCAGGCGCTGCAGTTCACCGCGGGACAGGGTTTTCGGGTCGACACGAATGCCGCCTTTTGCGCCACCGTATGGCACGTTGACGGCGGCGTTCTTCACCGTCATCCATGCCGAAAGGGCCATCACTTCCGACAGGGTCACGTCCTGGTGGAAGCGCACGCCGCCCTTGCCCGGGCCGCGCGACATATTGTGCTGCACGCGGTAGCCTTCGTAGTGAGCGATGGAGCCATCGTCACGTTCGATTGGCACGTCGACGACGAGGATGCGCTTCGGGCGCTTCAGGGTTTCCACCCAGCGGGACAGGCCACCCAGGTGCGGGGTAACACGGTCGATCTGTTGCAGGTATTGGCCCCAAGGACCGAGATCGTCGGCGTTGAGATAGGAAGGCAGTGCGTGGTTCGTCATTGTGTGACTCCTCTGATTCGCGATTGTTCGGATTGATACGCTTGCTTGTTGTAGTTGTTGGTATCAGGGCGAGGCGAATCTTATGCCTGAGCTCACACGGCGGCCAATGCTGTATGCGCATCCGGTTATGCAAAAAATGCATAACCTGTCAAAACGCTATCGGTCCGATGCCGGCACGCGGCGTTTCTTGTCCGCTGGCTGCTGCCGCTCTTCGAGGAATTCCCACAGCTTGCCGACGATCGGCTTGCCGGGCCGCGCGGCGCTTGGACGTTCGCGATAGAGGCGGATCTCCATCTCGATTTCCCATTCGCTTCGGCCGGCGCCGGCAGGAGCCAGCAGCTTCTGCTTGACTTCGCGCGTGACTGCCGATTCAGGCAGGAAGGCGATGCCGCGGCCTTCCAGCGCCATCATCTTCAAGCCTTCCGCCATATCGGTTTCGTAGTGGTTTTCGAGGTGCAGCGCCTGTTTCGCGTCGGCCAGGATCAGATCGACCATGCGGCCAAGATAGGCGTTGTTGGTGTAGGAAAGGAAGGGGATCGGCGACGTTTTGCGCCCCGGCAGCGTGAACTCGGGCTGGCGCGCCTTGTCGCAACGTGCATAGGCGCGCAAGGCTTCGCGGCCCAGCACCAGCATGTCGTAACGGCCCGGATCAAGCTGCACCGGCTGGCGCGGATGGTGGTAGCAAAGCAGTAGGTCGCAGCCGCCATCAACCAGTTGAAGAACTGCGTCGTGCACGTTGAGCGCCATCAGGCGGCTGTTGATCGGTGCGAATTCCGTTTCGAGTTCGGTGATCCACTTCGGGATGAAGGTCAGCGACAGCGTATGCGGCACGGCCAGGTCGATGCTGGTCTGCGTAGCCGCGCGCTTGCCGCGCAGGAGCTCGCGCACGCCATTGATCTGGCCCAGCATCTCCAGCGCTTGCTCGTAGAACACCATGCCTGCGGGCGTTACGCGCGTTGGATACGATGTGCGGTCGATCAGGTCCGTGCCGACCCAGTTTTCCAGCGACTGGATGCGCCGCGAGAACGCAGGCTGCGTCACGTGACGCAGCTGCGCGGAGCGGCTGAAACTGTTCGTTTCAACGAGGGAGATGAAGTCTTCGAGCCATTTGGTTTCCATAGCCGTGATTCTACCGCGCGGCTTCGATGCGGCGCATCGACGTCAGCGTCCACGCGGCGGCCACGCAGGTGAGCAGGATGGCGCCGCCGCCGGCGAACAGCTGCTGCAGCGTGAACTGGTTCAGCAGCCAGCCCGTCACCGCGGACGACAGTGGCGCAAGGCCGAACAGGATGAACATGAAGATGCTCATCGTGCGGCCTATCGCTTGCGGCGGCACGCGGCGCTGGATCCATGTGAACACGCCGACCTGCATGAAGCCGGCCAGGGCGCCCAAAAGCAGCAGCAGGGCGGCGCCTTGCCACGTGGCCGTGATGGCGCCCAGCGGGAACAGGATGAGTCCCGCGAGCGCGTCGACCGTCAGCAGCATCGTGCCGAAGCGGGGCAGGCGCAGCTTGCTGCTGGTGGTGGACGCGACCATGCCGAGCAGCGTACCGCCGCCATGCGCGGCCATCAGCACGCCCAGCGCGGCGGCGTCGTGCAGCCGGTCTTTCGCCAGCACGGGCAACGCCACCTGCATCACGCCGCCGACCAGCAGCGACACCAGGCCCCAGTAGGCGAAGCAAGTGCGCAGCTCCACGTCGCGCCACACCATCACCAGCCCATCGCCAACCGAGCGCAAGACCGCCCGCACCGCGCCGCCCTGCGTTGGCGCAACAGCCGTCGTTTCCGCTGCCGGAGTTGCCGCAGCCGTTGCACGCACCGCGCCGTTATGCGCCGCTGCGTCCGCTGGTGTCGCGGCGGCTGCGGGGGCGATGGGCGCCGCGGAGGAGGCTGGCGCGGACATGGGGGCAGCCGCGGGCAGGGGCGTGACGCGGGACAGGGTCCAGGCGGAGATGACGAAGCTGGCGCAGTCGAACGCGAATGCGAGGCCGAGGGCGCGCTGGTCGTCGGCGAAGGCCAGCAGCAGGGCAGCCAGCAGCGGTCCGGCGAGGAAGGTCAGCTGGCGCAGGCCCATCATCGTGCCATTTGCTGCCTGCAGCAGTTCGGCCGGAATCGCCCGCGGCAGCATCGAAGTCCCGGATGGAATGCTGAAGGCCTGCGACAGGCCCAGGCCAAACGCCAGCGCGTACAGCGCAGGCAGGGACGCGTGTCCGCCCAATGTCAGCGCGGCCAGCACGAACAACAGCACCGCGCTGGCGTGCTTGGTCAGCATCATCACCTGCTTCGGTGAGTAACGGTCCACGAGTGCGCCGCCGATCAGGATGAACACCGCGCGCGGTATGCCCATCAGCGCGAGCACGAGACCCAGCGACAGGGGATCGCCGCTCAGCTTGAGCACCAGCCAGGGCAGGGCGACCATGGTGAACTGATCGCCCATCAGCGACAGCAGGCCGCCGGACATCAGCCAGCGGAAGTTGGCATTCGCCTTCAGCGCGGGAGTCATCGTCCCGGCCCGATCAGGTTGCCCAGCACGGCGCCCAGCGCGTCGAGCTGGTCCTGCGGCGCGTGGCGCAGCAGCTCCGCGCAGGTTTCGCGTGCGGTGAGCGTGGCATTGTCCAGCAGTTCATGGCCGGCGGCCGTAATCACCGCATAGCCGACGCGCGCATCGCGTTCATCGGACTGGCGAGTGACCCAGCCGGTTTTCTCCAACGGCAGCAGGGTACGGGTGACGCCGGACGCCGTCAGACCCTGGCGGTCGGCCAGGTCCACGCGCCGCAGGCGTCCACCCGGCGCGCGCGCCAAGTGCTGCAGCAGCATGAAATCGCTGAAGCTGAGGCCGTGGTGGCCACCGAGGACAGTGTCCAGCCGTCGCACGATCGCGGCGTGGGCCCGCGACAGGCGCAGGCAGAATTCAAGAGCTTGTTCCATGATAGGTACTTGATGATTGCTTGAGTAATCAAGGATAGCGCAAATTCTTTCCGCGCGCCATAAAAACATGAAAAAGCCGGGGTTGGTATCATGGAGCCATGAATCAGCGTAGATCTTTTCTCAAGAGTTCGGTGGCGCTGGCTTCAGCATTGAGCCTGCCGTCACTCTCGCGGGCCGCCATCGCGGCGCCCCACGAACGCAGCCTGCGTTTCTACAACACGCACACGGGCGAAACCCTGCGCACCATGTTCTGGGCGGAGGGGCAATTCATCCCCGAAGCATTGCAGGACATCAACCGCGTGCTGCGCGACCACCGCAGCAACACCATCGCGCAGATGGACCCCGAGCTGATGCTCCTGCTCGACAAGGTCAGTTCCCAGTTCAGCAACAATGAAGTGATCCACGTGATCAGCGGCTACCGCTCGCCGGAAACCAACCGCAAACTGGCGGAAGCCAGCGGCGGCGTGGCGAAGCACAGCATGCACCTGGAAGGCAAGGCGATCGACATCCGCTTGCCGGGACGCGACCTGGCCCAGTTGCAGAAGGCGGCGCTGGCGTTGAAAGGCGGGGGAGTGGGCTACTATCCGACGTCCCAGTTCGTCCACATGGACACGGGACGCGTGCGTCACTGGTGACGGTCGAACATGGGGTAGGGATTGATGGGCGTGCCCTGCCACCAATGCTTCTCCGGACCGAGCTCGAAAACGGCGAAATGCAGATGCGGCGTGCCCGGATCTGCATTTCCTGTCGTGCCCACATAGCCGATCAGATCACCTTTCTTCAGGTGCTGGCCTTCCTGCAGCGAATTCGCGTAGTGGTCGAGATGAGCGTAGTAGTAGGAGTAGCGCTCGGTCGGATCAAAGGTGTAGACAGTCAGGCCGCCCGGTTTGCTGTTGAACAGCTTGACGACGGTGGCGTCGGCCGCAGCCACCACGGGCGTGCCGCGCGGCGCCAGGATGTCCAGCGCTTCGTGGCGCCGCTCGCTGCCGCGCGACTGGTTGAAGGTATCGCTCAACTGCGCGACGTTGACGCCCGCCACCGGCACCTGCAAGCCCTCGACAGGCGAAGTGGCTGTGCTGCTGCCGCTGCTGCCGGTATTGCCGCCGCCTGATGCGCCGCTGGTCTGCGGCGACATGGCCCAGTTGGCGGCGGCTTGTCCCGGCGTGGTGGGCGGCGGAGAAGCGCGCGGCTGGTCCTCGTCGGAAGGAGGCGGGGTTGCCGGCGACGCCTGTTGCGCGGGCGCCGCTGGCGCTGGGACCGCCGGCGCCACGACCGGCGTTTCCGTGCTGTCCGAAGGCGGCAGCGGCATTTGGTTCAGGTAAAGGATCGTTCCACCGGCGCCTATCACGGCGCCCAATAACAGGATGCCCAGTGGTCGCATCGTTTCTCCTTATTCTTTGAGCACCACGGCGAAGCCCGGCGCGACCGCGTCCGCCACCAGCAGCGCATCCCAGTTGGTGAGGCGGATGCAGCCGTGCGACTGGGTCTTGCCGATATTGCCCGGTTCGGGCGTGCCATGAATGCCGTAGTGCTCCTTCGACAGGTCGATCCAGACCACGCCGACCGGGTTGTTCGGGCCGGGCGGAATGGTCGCCTTGCTCTCATTGGGGCTGGCGTCCCAGAACAGTTTCGGGTTGTAGTGGAAGGGCGGATTGCGCGCCACGCCATTGACCTTCCAGCTCCCGATCGGTAGTGGATCGTGTTCGCTGCCTGTACTGGCGGGCATTTGCGCGATCGTCTGTCCGCCGGCATCGACCAGGGACAGCGTATGCGCGCTGCGGCTGACCACCACCTGCGCCGCCTTCGGCAGGTTCTTGCCGGCGCTCACGTTGGGCACCATGATCTCTTCGCCGGCGCGGGTCAGGGCCTTGTTGCGGTTGAGGCGTTTCAGCAGCATGGGGCTGGCGTGGAAGCGCTCGCCCAGGGCTTCTTCGACGCTGGAGAAGGTCAGCGCGGGCAGGCGCGCCTTGTCGGCCATCTCCTCGGGGATCGGCTGGAAGGGGCCGGTGACGTCCGCCTCGGTGATCGTGTACGGGATCAGCGCGGGTTGGCCGTCGTCCAGCGCGGCCAGGGTGGACTTGTCGGCCTGTCCCGTTGCGGGCAGGCCGTGGGCTTGCTGGAAGCCCAGCAGGGCTTGCCGCATATTGCTGCCGTAGACGCCGTCAATCTGTCCCACGGAAAAGTGGGCACGATCAAGCAGCACCTGCGCGCGCAACACAGGCGGCACGTCGGTTTCAGCCTGCGCCCAGGCGCAAGCCAGCAGGAGGGGGATGATTGAAGTTTTCATGCCCGACAGTCTCCCGCGTTCGCGCTAGCGCTTCTGTTCGGGAACGAACCAAGCCCCAATTCGGGGTCAGCTCTGTCATTTGGACAGCCAGCGCTACCATTTGAGCTAAATCAATACGCCAAATCGGGCAATTTTTCGTATTGAGCTGGATCAAAGAAATGGCTTTCGTGTCCAAATGACAGAGCTGACCCCGAATTTGGGGGGCAAAAAAAACGCCGGCTGGGCCGGCGTTTGCTTATTTAGCGGTCACCCCATGGGCGGCGCGGGGCGTCGCTGCGGGGACCTTTGTTGTAGCCGCCTTCGCGGTTGCGGAAGGTGGATTCGCCGCGTTCGCGGAAGCCGTCTTCCTTGCGGAAGCCTTCGCTGCGTTCGGTGCGGAAGCCGCCTTCGCTGCGGTCAGCGCGGTAGCCGGGGCTGTCGTTGCGGTAGCCGCCGCCTTCCTTGCGGAATGGGGTGCTGTCGCTGCGGAATGGACGGCCTTCGTTGCCTTCACTGCGGAAAGGCGCGCCTTCGCTGCGGTAGTGGCCGCCTTCGCTGCGTGGCTTGCTGAAGCTGC
>DASWYX010000630.1:0-3123 GCA_036404755.1 Pseudoduganella sp. | reverse complement strand
CTTCCGCACTGGCCAGCCAAGCCGGGATGGTGCTGCCGGCCGGCTCGCTGATCATGGCAGGCGCCGCCACCGCCGCCGAAGCCCTGCAGGCGGGACAGCATGTGCAGGCGGAAATCACGGGCGTGGGCAGCGTCGAATTCTTCACCGGGGGCAAAGCATGAGCACGCGCGCAACGCTGGTCGCCGGCAAGGCCACGCCACGCGGAAAATTCCCGCACATTAAGCGGGCAGGGGACTTCCTCTTCGTTTCCGGCACCAGCTCGCGCCGGCCGGACAATAGCCTGGCCGGCGTCGAAGCCGACGAAATGGGCACGACCAGGCTCGATATCCGCGTCCAGACCACGGCGGTCATCGACAATATCCGCGATATCCTTGCAAGCGAAGGCGCAACGCTGGACGACCTGGTCGAAATTTCCGCTTTTCTCGTCAACATGAACGATTTTGGCGGCTACAACGAAGTTTGGGCATCCTATTTCGATACCGATGGCCCCACGCGCACGACGGTTGCCGTGCACCAGCTGCCGCATCCGCACCTGCTGATCGAAGTGAAGGCCGTCGCCTACAAGCCGCTGGCGCCATCACTGGAGAAATGACCATGTTCAAATATGGAATGCCGCTCAATTTCAGCCGCTGGCTGGATGAACATGCGGACGCGCTCAAGCCGCCCGTCGGCAACCAGCAAGTGTGGAAGGAAGCCGACCTGCTGGTAACGGTCGTCGGCGGCCCCAACCAGCGTACCGATTACCATGACGACCCGCTGGAAGAATTCTTCTACCAGTTCAAGGGCAACGCCTACCTGAACATCATGGACCGGGGCAAGCTGGAACGGGTGGATCTGCGCGAAGGCGATATCTTCCTGCTGCCGCCGCACCTGCGCCATTCGCCGCAGCGCCCAGAGCGCGACAGCCGCTGCCTGGTGGTCGAGCGCCAGCGTCCGCAAGGCTTGCTGGATGGCTTCGAATGGTATTGCAAGCACTGTAACGGCCTGGTGTACCGCGCCGAAGTTCAGCTCAACAGCATCGTGGACGACCTGCCGCCCCTGTTCGAGCGCTTCTACGGCAGCGAGGCATTGCGCAAGTGTCCGCATTGCGGGCAAGTCCACGAGGGAAGGGGAGCGGCGGCATGAAGCACATCGATATCCACTCGCACTTCTTCCCCCGCATCACGCAAAAGGAGGCCGCCACTTTCAACAATGGACACGCACCCTGGCTGCGCGTGAACGACGATGGTCTGACCGGCGACATCATGCAGGGCGGGAAAGCCTTCCGGCCTGTCTACCGCGCGCTGTGGGACCCGGTCTTCCGGCTGCAGGAAATGGACGAGCAGGGGCTGGACGTGCAGGTGACTTGCGCCACGCCCGTGATGTTCGGCTATTCCTGGACGCCGGAGGAAGCGGCTATCTGGGTCCGGCGCATGAACGACATGGCGCTCGAATTCGCCTCCGCCAACCCGCAACGCCTCAAGGTCATGGCCCAAGTGCCGTTGCAAGACATCGACCTGGCCTGCAAGGAAGCCACGCGCGCTTTCCTCAGCGGCCATGTGGGCGTCCAGATCGGCAACCACCTGGGCGACAAGGACCTGGATGACGAAGGCCTGGAGCGCTTCCTCACCCACTGCGCCCATGAAGGCATCCCTGTCTTCGTCCACCCGTGGGACATGATGGGCGGCCAACGCATGAAGACCTGGATGCTGCCCTGGCTGGTGGCGATGCCGGCCGAAACCCAGCTCGCCATCCTGTCGCTGATCCTGTCCGGCGCCTTCGAGCGGATTCCGAAGAATTTGAAGATCTGTTTCGGCCACGGCGGCGGCAGCTTTGCGTTTTTGCTGGGACGGGTGGAAAATGCCTGGAAGCACCGCGATATCGTGCGCCAGGATTGCCCGCGCCCGCCATCGGAGTATGTGAAGCGCTTCTTCGTGGATAGCGCCGTCTTCGATGCCGGCGCCTTGAAGCTGCTGGTCGATGTGATGGGCGATGAGCGCGTGATGCTGGGTTCGGATTATCCTTTCCCGCTCGGTGAGCAGCGCATCGGCGGGCTGGTGACTTCGAGCGACCTGCCGCAGCGCTCAAAAGAGCTGATCTTGCACGGAAACGCGCAGGAGTTCTTCAACTTGTCCTGAGGGCCGCCGTGGACGCATTGCCGATTTCTGCCGTTACGCTCAGCCGGAAGCTGAAATTCAACCAGCTGATGATTTTCGAACTGGTGCTGGAATCCGGCTCCTTCGTGCGCGCCGCGAACGCCATGGGATTGACCCAGCCGGCGATCACCAAGGCGATCTACGACCTGGAATCCTTCTTCGGCGCGCCCTTGTTCGAGCGCTCGAACCGGGGCGTTACGCCGACCGAGTTCGGCGTGATGCTCGGGCGGCGGGTGAAGTCGCTGATTGCCGAAACGCGTTATATGACGGAGGAAGTCAACGCGTTCAGGACCGGCGCTGCGGGCCATGTGATCGTGGGCACGCTGATTTCGGCGTCCGTCAAACTGCTGCCGCGTACGATCATGAAGCTGCGCAAGGCCACGCCGGGAGTGCAGATTACGGTGCGGGAAGGCACGCCGGGGGTATTGTTTCCGGCACTGGCTACCGGCGATCTCGATATCGTGGTCGGCCGCCTGCCGGAGCGGGACCTGCCGCTGGCGCATGCGTTTCCCTTGTCGCATGAGGTGCTGTTCAGCGAATCGTTCTGCGTGGTAGCCGGCAGGCAAAATCCACTGGCCGAACGGCGCGGGCTGCAGCTGGCGGACCTGATGGAAGAGGACTGGATTTTTCCGCTGCAGGAATCGCCTTCCTACCATGCCGTTGAAAAACTGTTCGATAACGTGGGGCTGAGAATGCCGGCCAATCACGTGAATTCGCTCTCGATGCTGAATAATATCGGCCTATTGATGGATACCGGCATGCTCGCGCTGATCCCGCGCGCAGCCGCCGTGCAATTCGCGGGCGCCGGGCTGGTTTCAATCCTCGACTTGCCGTCGACCGGCAGCTTTGGCGATGTCGGCTTCTCGATCCGGGCCGACAAGGAAGTCAATCCGGCTTGCAGGAACTTCATCAAGTGCCTGCGCGAGGCCGCGAAGGAGATTGCCTACTGAGCGGAGGGGGCCTCCGTTTCATTTGCCGCAGCCTGACT
>DASWYX010000629.1:0-20956 GCA_036404755.1 Pseudoduganella sp. | reverse complement strand
CCTCAACGGCAATGCGATCTACGACATCAACTCCACGTCCGGCGGCTACATCGTATTCGGCTTCACCAACCTGACCACCAACGCGATGCCGGAACTGGACGATGGCGGTCTTTATCTCGGCTATTTCACCCGCACCAACGTGCCCCTGCAATTGAACCTCGAGCTGGCGCCGGTTCCTGAACCCGGAACCTGGGCAATGCTCACCAGCGGGCTTGGCCTGCTTGGCTGCGTCGCGCGCCGACGCCGCCAGACGACTTCCTGATCTTCCTGCTCCTGTAAGCGTTTCAACGAACGTGGCCGCCCTGGCGCGCCGCGCGGGTCCCTGCGCGCCTGCGGTTACCGGAATACCCACTTGTAAAGGATTGAGTTCATGGTTTTGAAGATGAAGAACGCACGCCGCCTGGCTGTCTCGCTGCTGCTTGGCGCCGCCGCTGCACTACCCGCCTACGCCGACACACTGGATTTCGAATCGCTCAAGCCGGGACCTGTCGGCTATGCCGACGTGCTTGAGCAAAAAGGATATCTGTTCATTGGCGATTCGGCCCTGTCGGATGCATTGCCGGGTGACCTGGTCGGCGGCATCCTGAATGGCAGCCGTCCCTCCGAGTGCCTGCGGCTGAATTGCCCGACCAATAACAACAGCCATTACTACGCGGGCCTGGACGATGGTGTCATGATCCTGGCGCGCGCGGACAATAAGGCCTTCTCCTTGCTGTCGCTGGATGCTTCCGCGATCACCAACAATCTCGGCGCGCCGTTGCCGATGGTGCCGGGCCTGCTGCGAATCCAGGGCATGCGCGCGGACCACAGCTATGAAATTTTCGATATCGAGCTGCATGGGCGAGGCAAGGATGTGGTGTTCGAGTCCTTCGATACCGGCGCTTTCGGCAGCCAGCAGTTCGTGGCGATGGCCTTCCTCGGTTTCAGCTGCGATTGGGACGGCAATTGCCTGGCCTTTGAAAACAACTCGGGCCAGTTCGCGCTCGATAACCTCAACGTGAGTATCTCCGCCGTGCCCGAGCCTTCGGGCATCGCCATGATGGGGGCAGGCCTGATGTTCATCGGCGCCGTGGCACGCCGCAGCAAGAACCCGCGCTTTGCCAGCGCCAATGAATTGAGCGCCTGAAGCGGCCAAGGAGACTATATGAAACTACGTCCTGTTACCTGGTCCGTGCTGTGCGCGCTGGCCCTGGCCGCCCATGCTGCCCATGCGGACGGCACGCGCCGTCCTTATATCGTGCAACTGGCCGATGCGCCGGCTGCTTCCTACAGTGGCGGCGTCAATGGCATGATCGCCACGCGCCCGGCGCCGGGGCAAAGACTGAATCCGCAATCGCAGCCGGTGCAGCTGTACACCGACTATCTGCGCCAGCGCCAGGCCAGCGTGAAAAGCCTGGTCAGCAGCGCGCCGGTGCTGCATGAATACACGGTGGTGCTGAACGGCTTCTCGGCCATGCTGACCGACGATGAAGTGCGCCAGCTGAAGGCCAGCGGCACCGTGGCGGACATTACGGCCGATGAACCGCGCCAGCTGCAAACCAGTTTCACGCCCACCTTCCTCGGCCTGGACAAGCCGGGCGGCCTGTGGAGCCAACTGGGCGGCGTCGAGAAGGCGGGCGAGGGCATCGTGGTCGGCATCATCGACAGCGGTGTGTGGCCGGAGAACCCCGGCTATGCGGACCGCGTCGATGCCAGCGGCAATCCAACCTTTGCCGGTGACGGCAAGCTGGCCTACGATGCGCCGCCTTCCACCTGGCATGGCACCTGCCAGGCCGGCGAAGGCTTTACTGTCGGCCATTGCAATAACAAGCTGATTGGCGCGCGCTATTTCGACGAGACTTTCCGCGCCTACCTCGACGAATCCGGATCGACCGCGTCCTGGAGCGATTTCCGTTCGCCGCGCGATTCGCTGGGCGCCAATACCGGCGCCGGCGGGCATGGCAGCCACACTTCGACTACCGCGGCCGGCAACCACGGCGTGGTGGCGAACGTGGGCGGCGCCTACGTCGGCAGCGTCTCCGGCATGGCGCCGCGTGCGCGGGTGGCGGCCTACAAGGTGTGCTGGAGCTTCCTGGGACCCAACAGCCCGCCGCAGGGCACCATCAGCTGCTGGACCGGCGACAGCGTCTCGGCCATCGAGCAGGCGGTGATCGATGGCGTGAATGTGCTGAACTACTCGATCGGCGGCAGCGGCAGCCTGAGCGACCCGGTCGACCGCGCCTTCCTGCACGCGGCCAATGCGGGCGTGTTCGTGGCCGCGTCGGCAGGCAATGCCGGCCCGGCGAACACCGTGTCCCACAACAGCCCCTGGCTGACGACGGTCGCGGCTTCGACGCACAACCGCTTCCAGAAGGCCGATGTCACGCTGGGCAACAAGGCTGTCTACGGTGGCGCTTCGCTGAACATGACCCTGCTGCCGGCCGGCACGCCGATCGTGCGGGCGCAGGATGCCGGCCTGGCGGGCGCCGATCCGGGGCGGCTGCAGTACTGCTACAGCGCCACCAGCAATGGCGGCAAGGCCGTGCTGGACCCCGCCAAGGTGAAGGGCAAGATCGTCACTTGCCTGCGCGGCGAGAACGCGCGCGTGGACAAGAGCCTGGCGGTACAGGATGCCGGCGGCGCCGGCATGGTCTTGATCGATAATGGCCTGGGCCTGGTGTCCGAGGCGCATTCCGTGCCGACCGTGCACGTGTCGCAAGAGGATGGCGCCGCCATTGCGGCTTATGCGCAAACGGCCAATGCTTCCGCATCGATCGGCAAGTTCGTCAACACCACGATGGGCAAGGCGCCGGTGATGGCCAACTTCTCCTCGCGCGGCCCGAACCCGTTTGACGGCAATATCCTGAAGCCGGACCTGACGGCGCCGGGCGTTTCCATCATCGCCGGCTTCACGCCGGGCCTGAGCCAGGGGCAGCACAGCGATATCGTGAACGGCACGCTGACGCCGCCGCCGGCTTGGGGGCTGCTGAGCGGCACGTCGATGTCCTCTCCGCACGTTGCCGGCGTGGCGGCCCTGGTCAAGCATCGCCACCCGGACTGGTCGCCTTCCTGGATCAAGTCCGCGCTGATGACGACCGGCTACGACACGCTGCCGGATGGGCTGGTGGGGATGGACGCGGGCACGCTGCCGTTCGCCCAGGGCGCCGGCCATATTGACCCCACGGCCGCTGCCGATCCTGGCCTGGTGTATGGGGTCACGGCGACCGACTACAAGAAATACCTGTGCGGCGCCGGCGCGCTGGATCAGTGCAGCGAGGGCTCGATCAAGGGTTATAACCTGAACCTGCCGTCGATCTCGGTGGGCAATGTGATCGATACGACGGTGGTGACGCGCCAGGTGACCAATGTCGGCGGGGCGCCTGCCACCTACACCGGCAAGATCGACGTGCATGGTTTCAATGCGGTGCTGCAGCCGGCCGTGCTGACGCTGGCGCCGGGCGAAACCAAGTCCTTCAACGTGCTGCTGACCCGTACTTCCGCTTATGAGAATGTGTGGCAGCTTGGTTCGATGGAGTGGACCGATGGCACGCACAAGGTGCGAAGCCCGGTGGTGGCACGCACGGGCCGCCTGGTCACTGCGCCTGGCTCAGTGCGCAGCGAGGAGCAGACCGGCAGCACGATGATGCTGATCCAGACTGCCTTCAGTGGCCGCATGGGCGCCGCGGTCGGCGGCCTGAAGGAAGTCCAGCGCACTTCGCTGCGCGTGGGGCAGGCGCCGGAGAACAGCTCGGGCACGACGGCGCAGGTACTGGCCAGCTGCAGGGCCGGCGGCGCGGGCGTGCTGCTGCGTCCCGTGAGCATTCCGGCCGATACCGTGGCGGCCAGTTTCGAGCTGTTCGACCGCGATACCGGTGTGCCGGGCGTGGACGACCTGGATCTGGCGCTGCTCGATTCCAGCGGCAAGCTGGTGTCGGTCAGCACGGTGGAGGGCTCGAATGAGCAGGTACTGCTGTCGTCGCCGCCGGCGGGGGAGTATAAGCTGTGCGTGATCGGCTATTCGGCTGCGAACAAGGCAAGCATCGACTTCCAGCTGTCTTCCGCCATCGTGACCAAGGCGGACCAGGGCGGCGCGCTGAAGGCGATGGTGCCGGGGCGGGTCTACAAGGACAGACTGGCGACGGTGAATGTCAACTGGACGGGCCTGGCGAAGGGCAAGCGCTTCCTGGGCGGCGTGCAGTGGCTGGATTTGGAGGGCAAGCCGGCCTCCACGACGCTGGTGCAGGTCGAGACGGATGACCCGGTGCCGCTGGCGCGACCGGAGCGCCAGGCTGCGGCCGTCGATCCACGGCTGTAACTGAGCACGCACGGCGGATCAATGATCCGCCCCACAGCCCCTGCGGGGCCCCGCGACGCGTCCAATGGGTGAGAGTGGCCCGGGGCGCGGGGGGCCGCAGGGCTGTAGGGCGGATCGTTTTGATCCGCCGTGCGTGAGTGCCCCGCGTCGCGCGATTACTTGAGAGTGCGCTCGAAGAGCTGGAAGATGCGGCGGTACTGGTCGTACCAGCTCTCGGGCTGCACGTAGGCGTGGCGCTCGAGCGGGTAGGAGGCCAGTTCCCAGTGGTCCTTCTTCAGCTCGATGAAGCGCTGGGCCATGCGTACGGAGTCCTGGTAGAACACGTTGTCGTCGACCATGCCGTGGGCGATCAGCAGGTGGCCTTTCAGCTTGTCGGCATACTCGATCGGCGACGAGATCCGGTAGGCCTCTGGATCGATATCCGGCGTGTTCAGGATGTTGGACGTGTAGCCATGGTTATAGGTAGTCCAGTCGGTCACGGGACGCAGGGCCGCGCCGGCCTTGAACAGCTCCGGCTCGCGCAGCAGGGCCATGAAGGTCATGAAGCCGCCGTAGCTGCCGCCGTAGATGCCGACCTTGTCGATGTCGCCCTGGTGATTGGCGGCCAGCCACTTCGCGCCGTCCACATAATCATCCAGCTCCGGGTGGCCCATCTGGCGGTAGATGGCCGTACGCCAGTCGCGGCCATAACCCTTGGACGCGCGGTAATCCATATCCAGCACGATGTAACCCTTTTCCACCAGCAGGTTGTGGAACATCTGCTCGCGGAAGTAGTTCGGGTAGCGGTGGCTTACGTTCTGCAGGTAGCCGGCGCCGTGCACGAACATCACGATCGGATACTTTTTGCCCGGTTCCAGCGTGGCGGGACGATACAGCTTGGCCCATACCGGCGCGCCCGCATTGTGCGTGGATGGCACGGCCACATACTGCGGCTGCACCCATTCGCGCGCCTTGAATTCCGCGCTGCGGGTATCGGTCAGCCGGGTGGCGGCGCCGCCGGCGGCTGGCACAATGGCCAGTTGCGCCGGCAGATAGGCGGACGAATAGTGCACCAGCAGCTTGCGCTGGTCCGGCGACAGGGCGAACTGCTCCACGCCGCCATCGAGCTGGGTCACTTCGCGCACCGACGCATCCTTCGGGTTCACCGCGCACACTTCATATTCGCCAGGCGTCCGGCGGTTGCACAGCACATAGGCCAGGGAGCCGTCCGCATTCCAGTGCACATTGGTGGCTTCCCACTTGCCGCTGGTGAGCGCGCGCTGCCTGCCGTCGGCGCCCAGGGTGTACAGGTGGACGTAGCCGCTTTCCTCGGACTGGAACCACAGCGTGCTGTTGTCCGGCAGCCAGCCGAAATCGTTGTAGCTGTTGTTGATCCAGGCCTTGTCGTTCAGGCGATGGACGGGCTTCAGTTTTGCTGCCGGCAGGTCGACGGTAGCGATCCAGCGGTCCTTGTTGTCCACGGCGCGCAGCATCAGGGCCACCTGGCTGCCGTTGGCGGTCCAGGCGATGCCGTCGCCCTCATCCTCTTCCAGGCGCACCGGGCGATTGCCCTTCAGCGCCGGCTGCTTCTGCGCTTCGCGCAAGCTGGCCAGCGGGTCTTTCGCAATGTCGTCCAGATTATCCAGCGGGATATCGCGCATTTGCCGGGTGCCCAGGTCGATCAGCTTCAGCGTCTGCGCCAGCGGATAGTTGCGGCCCACGCGCGTGCGCTGGTCGTCGAATTCCTCGTAGCCCGACTCGGTCACATAGCGCGGCAGCTTGCCCACGCGACCGTTGTCGCCATTCTTCGGCGAAACCGCAACGACCAGCCACCGGCCGTCCGGCGACAGCGCGCTGGCATCGATCGTGATCTTTTCGCCCAGGTAGATCGGTGACGGGGCGCGCGTGCCGTCGGCGCGGCGCTCGGCTTCGCTGCGTTCGCGCAGCGCATCGCGGTCATCCTTCTGGCGCTTCAGCGTGGCGATCAGGCGCAGCTGGGCGGCGCGCATATAGTCTTCATCGGGCGCGGCGGCCGGGTCCTTCTCGGCGCGCGGCAGCGCGACCGGCGACACCAGGCGATCCACGCGGCTCCAGCTGAACCACTCGTGGCCGATGCGGAACTGCACGCTGCGGCCGTCCGCCGAATACTGGGGCGCGGCGGCCGGCTTCGTATTGCGGCTGATCTGGGTCAGGATGCCTGTCTTCAGGTCGCGTTCGAACAGGTCGCCGTTGCGCAGCACGATGGCGCGTGTGCGTTCGCGGTTGTAGATGACGGTGGCGCTGTCCTGGTTGGCCAGCTCGGCATCGCCGATCAGGCGCGGCTTGTCGCCGGCCTGGAAAGTGTCGCGCAAGGGCGAGCCGGCGCGCTTTTGCTTGTAGAAGACCTGCTTGCCGTCCCAGCTCCACCACGCCGTCTCCACGGGCGTGCCAATCCAGTCCGGGTGGGACATGGCCTGGTCGAGAGTGACAGGGGTATAGGCGAGAGCAGGCGCCGCCAGCAGGCTTGCCAGCAGGGGGAGTGCTAGATATCGCATGGTGTCTTTTATGTAAGAGGGGAGATTTGCGAACGCGCATTCTAGCAGAGCGGTTCGCAGCCCCTGCCGCGGCGGGCCTTATGCCCGGGGGCGCGGCGCCACGGCGGTGATGGTGGCCTTCAGGATGTCCAGCGTGACGGGCTTGGTCAGGTGCAGGTCGAAGCCGGCGGCGATAGCGGTGGCGCGGTCCTTGTCCTGGCCGTAGCCGGTGAGGGCGACCAGCACCGTGCCGGCCAGCTCCGGCAGGGCGCGGATGCGGGAGGCCGCTTCCTCGCCGCGCATGTCCGGCAAGCCGATGTCGAGGAAGATGACGTCCGGCTTCAGCGCGCGCGCCGCTTCCACGGCCTGGCTGCCGCGGTTGGCGACGTGCGTGTCGTGGCCCGCCAGCTGCAGCAGGGAGGCGATGATGTGGGCCGAATCGACGTTATCGTCGACCACCAGGATGCGCCGGACTTGCGGCCTGCCGTCCTCGCCTTCGCTGCCGGACGGAATGGCGCCCGTCATCACATGGCCGGCCGGCAGGCGCACTTCGAACGTGCTGCCATGGCCATCGCCATCGCTCACGGCCGAAACGGTGCCGCCGTGCAGGCGCACCAGCGTCTGCACCAGTGAGAGGCCGATGCCCAGGCCATCCTGCACCCGGTCCGGCGAGTGCCCGGCCTGGGTGAACAGGTCGAAGATGCGCTCGATCTGCTCGGCCGAAATGCCGATGCCGGTATCCTGCACGCGCACCACGGCCTGTTCGCCGTCGCGTGCGGCGCTGACCGAGATCGTGCCGCCCGGCGGCGTGAACTTGGCCGCGTTGTTCAGCAGGTTGCCGAGCACCTGGGCCAGGCGCACCGCGTCGCCATCGATCCACAGTTCGTCCGGCAGGTTCAGTTCCAGCCGGTGATGGCGCCCTTCGATATTCGGCATGCTGGTTTCCAGCGCGGCCTTCACCACGGCGCACAGGTCGACCGGGGCGCGGCGCAGCGCGATCTTGCCGCGCGAGATGCGCGATACATCGAGCAGGTCGTCCACCAGGCGCACCATATGGTCGGTCTGGCGCAGGATGATCTGGCGCGCATGTTCCTGCACGGGCGAAGGCGAAGGTTCGGACATGCGCAAGAGCTCCACCGCGTTGCGGATGGGGCCGAGCGGATTGCGCAGCTCGTGCGCCAGGATGGCGAGGAATTCATCCTTGCGGCGGTCCATGTCGCGCAGCTCGCGCTCCACGCGGCCCAGGCGCAGCAGGGCACGCACATTGGCCACCAGCTCCTCGGGCTCGATAGGCTCGAACAGGTAATTGTCCGCGCCGCAGTCCAGGGCGCGCACCTTGTCCGATGTGCCGACATAGGAAGCGGAAGTCTGCAGCACCAGGATGTAGGCGGTGGTCCGGTTTTCCTTCAGGTGGCGGCAGACGTCGAAGCCGCTGATGTCGGGCAGCTTGGTATCGAGCAGCACCAGGACCGGATTGTCGCTGGCAGCCTTGGCCAGCGCTTCCTCGCCGCTGGCCGCTTCCACCACATGGAAACCGGCGCGTGTCAGGATGCGTGTCTTGGCATAGCGGGCGGCATCGCTATCGTCTACGTTCAGGATGACTTCTTCAACATCGCTCGACATGGCAAAGCCTCTTTAGATCTGGCACAAGGCCTTGAGCTGGGCGAGCAGTTCCTCGCGCAGCACCGGCTTGGTGAAATAGGCTTCCGCGCCAAGGGAAAAAGCTTTCTGCCGGTCCGACACTTCGGACACGATCAGCACCGGCACATCCCTGCGCTGATCGTTGGCCTTGGCCTGGCTGAGCCAGCGCCAGCTATCCTCGCCCTGCAGGTACAGGTCGAGGATGACGGCGGCCGGCTTCTCGGCGGCCCAGGCCTGTTCGGCCTCCCACAGGCTGCGCGTGCACACGGCGCGGAATGGCGTGTTGCGCAGGAAGCTGCGGTACAGCAGCATGGTGGAGCGGTCGTCCTCGATGATCAGCACGGGCAGGCCGCTGTCGTCCGTATCGTCGCTCTCGCTGATGGCTTCAGTGTCGTGCCGGGCCACGAACCATTGCGGCACCGTCACGCTGAAGGTGGAACCCATGCCGGGCGCACTGCGCAGCGTGACGTCGCCGCCCAGCAGGCTGGCCAGCTTGCGGCACAGGGGCAGGCCGAGACCCGTGCCCTTGACGCCCTGCTGCAGCCGGCTTTCGACCTGGCTGAATTCCTCGAAGATCAGCTGCTGGTATTCTTCGGCGATGCCGATGCCCGTGTCCTCGACGTCGAAGCGCACCGATTCGCCTTCCAGGGCGGCGGACACGCGCACGTGGCCCGCTTCGGTGAACTTCAGCGCATTCGAAATGAAGTTGCGCAGGATCTGCGACAGCTTCGCTTCGTCCGAATACATGTGCAGCGGGGCTTGCGGCTCCTCGAAAACCAGGTCGACGCGCGCGCCGGCCAGCAGCGGGCGCAGCATGCCGCGCAGGGCGCTGAAAAGTTCCGCGACGTCGAACTTGATGGGGCGCATTTCAACCTTGCCCGCCTCGATCTTGGCCAGGTCCAGCAAATCGTCCACCAGTTCCGTCAGCGATTCGGCGCCCTTCAGGATGAAGCGCACCTGTTTTTCCTGTTCTTCGGTCAGATCGCCATCGGTCCGTTCCAGCAGCAGCCGTGAAAGGGCGCGGATGGAGGAGAGCGGCGTGCGGAATTCGTGGCTCATATTGGACAGGAAGCGCGACTTCATCTCGTCCGCCCGGCGCAGGTGGTCCGCCTTTTCGTCCAGCTCCGCGTACAGGGCCACCACGCCGCGGTTGGTGTCTTCCAGTTCGCGCGTCAGCTGCAGCAATTCATCCTGGCGCGTATTGAGTTCGGCCAGCGTGGCCAGCAACTCCTTGTTCTGCTGCTGCATTTCGGACAGGGTCACATCGTCCGGCAGCGCCGTCAGCTGGGCGCCCATGGCGCCGACCAGGGCCGGGGTAAGCAGGGGCGCTTCGCCGGGCAGCAGCTTTTTCAGCGTGATGGTGGTGCCTGCGCCGGGCTGGGTGCGGATGTCGAAGCGGTCCATCAGGCGCCGCGCGCCGATGATGCCCAGGCCCATGCCGGTGCTGGAGTGGTACCGGCCGGACAGCACCAGCTCCAGGTGCGGAATGCCGGGGCCCTGGTCGCTGATCGTGATCACCAGCAGCTGCGGCGTTGTTTCACCTTCGACGGCGAATTCCACGCGGCCGGCGCGCGCGTAGTTATAGACGTTGCGCGCCATTTCGGAGACGGCGGTGGCGATGCGCACCTGGTCCTGAGCGCTGAAACCGCACAGGCCCGCGATCTGCCGCGCGCGCTGGCGCGAGGCCACCACGTCCAGTTCCGCGTGCACGCCGAAGCTGAGAATGCGCAGGCTCATGGCTGCCATCCTTGCCTGTCGCGCAGCACCAGCACGCTCACGTCGTCGCTGCCGCGGCGGAAATCGCGGTACAGCACACCGGCCAGCAGGGAAGGGTGGCAGTGCAGCAGGCCGGGATAATCGTCCAGGTCCCAACGCGACCCCAGTCCGTCCGAATGCAGCACCAGCGTAGCCTCGCTATTCCAGCCGGCAGTGAATTCCTGCACCTTGCGCATATTGTTGCCGACGATGCCGTTGTGCGATACCAGCTGCCGGTGCTGCCCGCCATGCATCAGGTGCGCCGAAATATTGCCGATGCCGGCGAAGAGCAGGCGCTCGTGCAGCATGTCGAAACTGACGATGGCGACGGCCGCGCCGCGCGTGGGGCGCAGGGCCCCGTGCACGTCCTGCAGCATGGCGCCGGCCGGCAACTCTGGCTTGCGCATCGCCACTTCGGCCGCCAGTTCGGAAGCTTCCGCCGCATCCGGGCCGTGACCGAGGCCGTCGGCCAGCAACGCCGTGGCGGTGGTGGCGTCCCACGCGAGGGACCAGCTATCGCCGCACACGGATTCGCCCTGCAGCGGCAGGCAGGCCACGCCGCAGTGGATGCTGGGGGCGGGCGGCTGCATGCCGCGCGGCCAGTACACCATGAGGATGGCCGTGCCCTTGCCCGGTGCGCTGTACACGTCGAACAGGGAAGCAAGGCGCTGCATGGCGCCCAGGCCCACGCCGTAGCTGCCAGCCGTGGTGGTGCCGTCGGCGGCGCTGGCGCTGAAGTTGCCCATGCCGGGACCCTGGTCCAGCGCCACGATTTCAATGCCGCCGCCGCGCGAAGTGCGCAGCAGGATTTCGCCGCGCTCGGCATGTTTCAGGATATTGGTGGCCGCTTCCGTGACAAGCAGCGCCACTTCGCCCGCGCTATGGACATCGTAGTCCAGCGCCGCACACATGTCGCTGGCGGCGCGGCGCACGGCCGACACCTGGCTTGCATCCTGCAGCAGGTGGCTGGACTGGCGCGCCTTCGCGGCTAGAACGGTTTCCATTTGGTGATCTTCACGGTGGTGCCCTGGCCGGGCGTGGAATCGATGTCGAATTCGTCGGACAGGCGTTTGGCGCCGGACAGCCCCAGTCCCATGCCGCCGCCGGTCGTGTAGCCGTCCTTCAGCGCCTGCTCGACATCGGCGATGCCGGGGCCGTGGTCGATAAAGGCCACGTGCAGGCCGCGCCGGTTGTGCTGCAGCTTGATGAGGTGCGCTTCGCCGCCGCCGCCGTAGCGCAGCGTGTTGCGGGCGAGTTCACTGGCGGCGGTAATCATCTTGGTCTGGTCGATCAGACTGAAACCGATGGCGATCATCTGTTCGCGCACGGCCTGGCGCAGGCGCACCACATCCTCGTCGGAGCGGATCTGCAAAACCAATGCCTCGACGTCATGGTTGCTCACGTTGCCGTCCCACTCAGCCGAGATGGCGCTGCAGCAGCTGCACGCCTTTTTCGACGTTCAGCGCAGTCTCAACGCCGTGCAGCGTCAATCCCAGCTCCACCAGCGTGATCGCCACGGCCGGCTGCATGCCCACCAGTACCGTGCGCGCATCGAGAATGCGCGCCATGGCAGCGGTATTGCTGATCATGCGGCCGATGAAGGAATCCACGATGTCCAGCGCTGAAATGTCGATCAGCACACCGCGCGCCTGTTCCTTGACGATGCGTGCGGTCAGGTCGTCCTGCAGGGTCATCGCGAGGCGGTCATGCATGTCCACCTGGATGGTAACCAGCAGCATATTGCCCATCTTGAGAATGGGAATGCGCTCCATGCCCGCCTCACGCCGTCTGGTAATTGACGGAAGCGCCTATCCGCTTCAGCGCCACCTGGAAGGCATCGGCCAGCGAAGCCTTGGTGAGCACGTCTTCCAGGTTGACGCCCAGGTGCACGATGGTTTGCGCGATTTGCGGACGGATGCCGCTGATGATGCAGTCCGCACCCATCAGGCGCGCGGCGGCCACCGTTTTCAGCAAGTGCTGGGCGACCAGCGTATCCACGGTGGGCACGCCGGTGATGTCGATGATGGCGATGGAGGCGCCGGTATCGATGATCTTCTGCAGCAGGCTTTCCATCACCACCTGGGTGCGGGCGCTGTCCAGCGTTCCGATCAGGGGCAGGGCCAGCACGTCGCGCCACAATTGCACCACGGGAGTGGAAAGTTCCAGCAGTTCTTGCTGCTGGCGCATGATGACGGCTTCGCGGCCTTTCTGGTATTCCTCGACGGTGTACAGGCCCAGCTTGTCGAACAGGGTGCCCGTTTCCACCAGTTCGTTGGCCAAGGCGGCCGGGTCGTGTTCCAGTGACTTGCGCAGCAGCGTGAATAGGGGCTCTTTCAGCGCGAAGATGAAGGTGGCGGTTTCGCTGGGCGTGAAGCCCTGGCGCACGCGCGCGCTGGAAATGGCGCTCAGCAGGTGGCGTACCTCGGACCAGGATGACTGGTCGATGTCGTAGCTCTGGCCTTTTTCCAATGCCTTGCTGATCAGCGGAATGAAACGGGCAGCCTGCTGGCGCAGTTCCGATTCCGCGTTCTTGTCGCGGCGGACCAGGCGCGACAGCATGCCGTTCAGCCAGCCCTCCAGCAAGGTGTCCTGGTTATCAAAAAAAATCTTGGCCAGATGGCCCGTCGTTGCCTCACGCATTGCCCCATCCCTCAGTTAGTATTTTTATATTGCAGAGAAACCAGTCTAGCATCCATTTCTCGGATTCATTGCACGATTGAAGTGCGTTAACCAAAAGTGTTGGATTGCCTGTAAGGGCGGGTTATCGCCGGCCGCAGCGAAGCGCCCTGTATTTACGTACAGTATAATTTTGCCATGCAAGGTTTTATTCTCACCCGCCACTGGCGCGACACGCGCGACGGCACCGAAATCGAGTTCTGGCTGGCCACGGAGGAAGGTCCGCGCAAGATCACGCTCGCGTCCCAGCCTTCGGTGGCGTTCGCCGAAGCGGGCCTGCGCTCGAGCATCGAGCCCCTGCTGGAGGACATGCGCGGCATCGACCTGCGCGATCTGCCGCTGAAGACTTTCCAGCACGAGCCGGTGGTCGGCGTGTATGCCACGCACTACAAGCAGCTGCTGGCGCTGGAAAAGAAACTGCGCGAGCGCGGCATTCCCCTGCTGGAAGCCGATATCCGCCCGCCCGAGCGCTTCCTGATGGAGCGCTTCATCACGGCAGGCGTGGACGTGGAAGGCGAGAAGATGCGCCCCGCGCCGGAATACCGGCCGAAGCTGAGGATGGTGTCGCTGGACATCGAAACCAGCGCCTTCGAGGACCTGTATTCCATCGCGCTGGAAGGCTGCGGCCAGCGCCAGGTGTATATGCTGGGTGAGCCGCCCGCCGACGCGCCGCCGCAGGACTTCGCGCTCGAATACTGCGCCACGCCGCGCCAGCTGATCGAGAAGCTCAACGCCTGGTTCCGCGAGCACGACCCGGACGTGATCATCGGCTGGAGCGTGGTGCAGTTCGACCTGCGCGTGCTGCAGAAGAACGCGGAGAAGCACAAGGTGGCGCTGCAATTGGGCCGGGAAGGGCGCAGCATCGACTGGCGCACGCACGGCATGCGCGAGGGCTATGTGTTCGCCTCGATCCCCGGCCGCATCGCGATCGACGGCATCGAAGCGCTGCGCGCCGCTTCCTGGTCGTTCTCCTCCTTCAGCCTGGAAAACGTGTCGCAAGTGATGCTGGGCGAAGGCAAGGATATCGGCGACGCCTACGACAAGATGGCCGAGATCGAGCGCCGCTTTCACGAGGACAAGCCGGCGCTGGCCTACTACAACCTGAAGGACTGCGAACTGGTGACGCGCATCTTCGAGAAGGCGAAGCTGATGGCCTTCATCCTGGAGCGCGCCCACGTAACGGGACTGGAGCCGGACCGCATGGGCGGCTCGATTGCCGCCTTCAACTTCCACTACCTGCCGCGCATGCACCGCGAGGGCTTCGTGGCGCCGAACGTCGGCGAGGTGGCGCCGCAGCCCTCGCCGGGCGGTTTCGTGCTCGATTCGAAGCCTGGCCTGTACGACTCGGTGCTGGTGCTCGATTACAAGAGCCTGTACCCGTCCATCATCCGCACCTTCCTGGTCGACCCGGTCGGCATGGTGGTCGGCATGGCGGCGCAGGACCCGTCCAGCACCGTGCCGGGCATGCGCGGCGCCGCCTTCTCGCGCGAGCGCCACTGCCTGCCGACCATCACCACCCAGCTGTGGCAGGGGCGCGATGCGGCCAAGAAGGAAAAGAACGAAGCGCTGTCGCAGGCGCTGAAGCTGCTGATGAATTCCTTCGTCGGCGTGCTGGGGTCGACCGACTGCCGCTTCTACCATCCCCTGCTGATTTCCTCGGTCACCTTGCGCGGGCATGCGATGATCAAGCGGACCGTGGAGCTGGTGGAAGAGGAAGGCTATGACGCGATCTATGGCGACACCGATTCCATCTTCATCTGGCTCAGGCGCCCGCACGGCAATGAGGAAGCGCTGGCCGTGGCGCGCCGCCTGGTCGACAAGATCAACACCTGGTGGCGCACCCATCTGCGCGATGAGCTGGGCCTGGAGAGCCATCTGGAAATTGAATTCGATACCAACTACCAGCGCTTTTTCATGCCCACCATCCGCGGCACGGACATGGGCAGCAAGAAGCGCTATGCCGGCCTGACGGGCGAGGGCGAAATGATCTACCGCGGCCTGGAAGTGGCGCGCAGCGACTGGACGGCGCTGGCGCAGCAGTTCCAGCAAGGCTTGTTCAAGCTGGTGTTCAACGCCGAGCCGTATCAGGACTATGTGCGCGATTACGCGCGCAGGACGCTGTCCGGCCAGATGGATGAACTGCTGGTCTACCGCAAGCGCCTGCGCCAGCGGCTGGACGAATACCAGGTCAACGTGCCGCCCCAGGTGCGCGCCGCCCGCATCGCCGACGAATACAACGCGTCGATGAAGCGCCCCTTGCGCTACCAGAATGGCGGCTGGATCAGCTACGTGATGACGAAGAACGGCCCCGAGCCGCTGGAGGCCCTGCGCTCGGCCATCGACTACGAGCATTACCTCAGCAAGCAGCTGGAGCCGATCGCGGACTCCATCCTGCTGCCGCTGAACGACAGCTTCGCCAGCCTGACCACGGCCCAGGGCAATCTTTTTTAACGCTGGCTTAACGCAGCGCGGTCTATATTACTTTTAATCTGGCACCAGCACGACCTTGCGGCAGTCCTGTTCTTTTTCGTTGAAGATCTTGTAGCCCTGCGCGGCTTCACTGATCTTCATGCGATGGGAGATGATGGCTTCCGGGTGGAGGCGGCCGTTGGCGATGTGGTCCAGCAGTTCGGGCAGGTATTTCTGCACGTGGGTCTGGCCGCCCTGCATGCGGATCCCTTTTTCGAACGCGTCACCGAACAGGAAACCATGGATAAAGCCTGCGTACACGCCCGGCACCGCCACGGAACCGCCGCGCCTGACGGCGGCAATGCACTGGCGGATGGCGGCGCCGCTGGAGCCTTCCAGCTTGACCTGGGTGAGGGCCGTTTCCAGCATGCTGCCCTTGGCCTCGAAGCCGACCGCGTCGATCACGCCGTCCACGCCGCGCCCGCTGGTCTGCTCGATGATGTATTCGGCGGCGTCCACTTCATCGAAATTGACGGGAATGCAGCCGTAGGTCTGCTGCGCGAACGCCAGGCGGTAGGGATGGTGGTCGATGATGAAGATGCGCTCGATGCCCTTCATGCGCGCGCAGGCGGCCGCCATCAGCCCCACCGGGCCGGCGCCATAGATCGCCAGCGTGCCGCCGGCCTGCACGTCGCTGTAGAGCAGTGCCTGGTAGCCGGTGGGCAGGATGTCGCTGAGGAAGAGCACCTGTTCGTCGCGCAGGCCGTCGGGGATTTTGATCGGACCCGTATTCGCCTTGGGCACGCGCACATACTCGGCCTGGCCGCCGGCCAGCCCGCCATAGAGATGGCTGTAGCCGAACAGCGCTGCACCGGGACGCAGGTTTTTCTTGTTCATGATGGCACCGCGCTCGGGATTGGTTTCCTCGCACGAGGAGAACAGCTGGCGCTCGCAGAAGAAGCAGTGGCCGCAGGCGATCACGAAGGGCACGACCACGCGGTCGCCCCTGGAAAACTTCGATACGGCCGCGCCGGTTTCGACCACTTCGCCCATGAATTCGTGGCCGAGGATATCGCCATCCTTCATGGCCGGGATCTTGCCGCGGTAGATGTGCAGGTCGGAACCGCAGATCGCGGTGGCGGTAATTCTGAGGATGACGTCTTCGGGATCGACGATGGCGGGATCGGTAACAGTCTCGACGCGCACGTCGTGCGCGCCGTGGTAGGTGAGAGCCAGCATGGCATTCTCCTGCAAGGAAGGGCAAGCCATGAGAATATAGGCGGGCCTGTGCGCCTCGCTATCAGCGCTGGCAACCGGGTGCTGTAGGAGCTATCCTGCGGGCGCCGGAAGGATTGCTCGCAGAATATTGCGGGGATTAGCCAGATTGCTATAATTTGCCGAGTTGCTAAAGCTTTCCGGCATCGTTATTGGCCCCATCGTATCAATCAGTGATTCAGGTGAATATGGCCCAGCTACGACAAGCAAGACCCCAAGCGGCGCCGCGCAATGCGGAGACGGCACTGGAGCGTGCACTCGATGCCGTCCTTTCCCGTCAACGTGATGACGGCCATTGGTTATATGAGTTGGAAGCGGATTCCACGATCTCGGCGGAATATGTCCTGCTCGTTCATTACATGGGGGAAGCCCCGAATCTCGAACTGGAAGAGCGCATCGCCCGCTACCTGCGCCGCGTGCAGAACGCGGACGGCGGCTGGCCCCTGTTCGCCCACGGCGAGGCGGACATCAGCGCGAGCGTGAAAGCCTATTTCGCGCTGAAGATGATGGGCGATCCGCCGGAAGCGGAACATATGCAGCGGGCGCGCAAGCGCATCCTGGAAATGGGCGGCGCCGGCGCCAGCAACGTCTTCACGAGGACCTTGCTCGCCTTGTATGGAATATTGCCGTGGCGCAGCGTTCCCATGATGCCGGTGGAGCTCATGCTGATGCCGCTGTGGGCGCCGTTCCATGTCTCGAAAGTGTCCTACTGGTCGCGCACGGTGATGGTGCCGCTGCTGGTGCTGAACAGCCTGCGCCCGCGCGCCCGCAATCCGCGCGGCGTGACGATCGATGAACTGTTCCGCAACCCGCCGCGCAAGGTGGGCCTGCCGCCCTGCGCACCGCACCAGCACAAGCTGTGGTACATGGTGTTCCGCACGGCGGACGCGGTGGCGCGCCTGGGCGAGGCGCTGATTCCGCGCTGGGTGCGCCAGCGCGCGCTGAACCAGGCGGAGCGCTTCGTGCGTGAACGGGTGAACGGCGAACACGGGCTGGGGGCAATTTTCCCGGCCATGGTCAACGCCGTGCTGATGTTCGACGCGCTGGGCGTGCCGCGCAGCGATCCGCAGGCGGCCCAGGCGCGGGCCGCCATCGACCGCCTGCTGGTGGTGCGCGACCAGGAAGCCTATTGCCAGCCCTGCCTATCGCCGATCTGGGATACCTCGCTGGCCTGCCACGCCCTGCTCGAAGTGGCGCAACCGCGCGCCACGGCGGCAGCCGCGCGCGGCCTGCAATGGCTGCGCAAGCTGCAGGTGCTGGATCACGAGGGCGACTGGACGGTGCGCCGTCCCGGCCTGCGCCCTGGCGGCTGGGCTTTCCAGTACGAGAATCCCCACTATCCGGACGTGGACGATACCGCCGTGGTGGCCATGGCCCTGCACCGCTTCAATGTCACGCTGGGCGAGCACGTGCCGTCGACCGATACCAGCCTGGTGCCGACCGACGAGGCGATTGCCCGCGCCCGCGAATGGGTGGTTGGCATGCAGAGCACCAATGGCGGCTGGGGCGCCTTCGAGCCGGAAAACACCCACACCTACCTGAACAACATTCCCTTTGCCGATCATGGGGCGCTGCTCGACCCGCCCACGGCGGACGTCTCCGCGCGCTGCCTATCGATGCTGGCGCAGATGGATGGCGGCGTGACCGCGCCCGCGGCGCGGCTGGCGCTGAAATACCTGCTGGCCGAGCAGGAGGCGAACGGCAGCTGGTTCGGCCGCTGGGGCACGAACTATATTTACGGGACCTGGAGCGCGCTGTGCGCCCTGAATGCGGCGGGACTGGATGCGGACCATCCTTCCATCCGCCGCGCGGCGGCCTGGTTGCGCAGCATCCAGAATGCGGACGGCGGCTGGGGCGAAGCGGGCGACAGCTACCGCATTGACTACAAGGGCCACGAACCGGCGCCCAGCACGCCGTCGCAAACGGCGTGGGCCCTGCTGGGCCTGATGGCGGCGGGCGAGGCGGACAGCGACGAGGTGGAACGCGGCATCGCCTATCTCGTGGCCAGCCAGCAGGACGACGGCACCTGGCTCGAAGAGCATTTCACGGCCGTCGGCTTCCCGCGCGTGTTCTACCTGCGCTACCACGGCTATGCGCAATACTTCCTGCTGTGGGCCCTGGCCCGCTACAGCAATCTGCGCCGCGAAGGAGCATCGCGCGTGCGGTGGGGGATGTGACCGCGGCACGCATCGTCGTGCTGACCGGCATGGCGCTGGAGGCGCAGCTGGCCGCCCCGGCCGATGTGCTGTATGGCCTGCGCGGCGATGCGCTGGCCACTGCGCTGGCCGAGCGCCTGCGCCAACCCTGTTCCGGCGTGATCAGCTTCGGCATGGCGGGCGGGCTGGCGCCCGAGCTGCCGGCCGGCACGCTGATCATCCCTGTCGGCATTGCCACCCATACCGGTGTGCTGCCCTGCGACGCGGCGTGGACCGCGGCGCTGCAGGAGGCCTTGCCGCGCGCCGTGGGCGGCGTGCTGGCCGGCGTGGACGCGCCGCTGGTGACCGTGGCGCAAAAGCGGGCCTTGCAAAGCGCTTCGGGCGCCGTGGCGCTGGACATGGAATCGCATATCGGCGCGCGGGTGGCGCGCCACGCGGGCGTGCCGTTCGCCGCTTGCCGCGCGATCGTCGATCCGGCGGGAAGGGAAGTGCCCAGCGCAGCGTTGGCGGGCTTTGGCGAGGATGGCAGCACGGCGATGGGACCCTTGCTGCGCGAGCTGCTGCGCCATCCGGGCCAGCTGCCGGCCCTGCTGCGCCTGGGCGGTGATGCGGCGCGTGCCCGTGGCGCGCTACGCGCTGCCCGCCGCGTGCTGGGCGAGCGCTTCGGCGCGCGGCAGCCCTAGGGTTTCTTCTCTTCCGCTTCCTCGTACTTCGGCAGCTCGCGCTCCTTGCCTTCATCGATCTTGTTCTGGCGCTGCTGGGTCCACGCATCGCGTACGAAGGTGTATTTGTCGAGGGCCGCTTCCTCCAGCAGGGTGCTGGCGTTCAGCAGGTTGGAGCGCGTGTTGACGATATTGAGCAGGCGCAGCGGCGTGCGCGTGTCGGAGTCGACATAGGTCAGCGGATCGAACTGGTAATCGACCCACATGGCCGGCGCGTCGCGGAAGGTGCTGGGGCCGAACAGGGGCAGCACCAGGTAGGAGCCGGAAGGCACGCCCCAGGTGCCGAGCGTCAGGCCGAAGTCTTGCGAATGCTTGGGAATGCCGGCGGGCGTGGCGATATCGAGCACGCCGGCCAGGCCGAACACCGTGTTGATCGCCACCCGCATCAGGCTTTCCATGCCATCCTGCAGCTTGCCCTGCAGGAGATTGTTGATCGTGTTGCCCACGTCCCCCAGGTTGCTGAAGAAGTTCGTCACCCCGGTGCGGATGGGCGAAGGCGTGATCGCCTGGTAGCCCTGGGCCAGGGGCTTGGCCACGTACTGGTCCAGCTTGTCGTTGAAGTTGAACATCGTGCGGTTGAACGGCTCCAACGGGTCGCCCGGCGTGGCGGACGGTCCGGTGGCGCAGCCGGCGAGCGCGGTGCACAGCAATAACGAGGGGATGAGGGACGATCGCTTCATGACGCTTAGCTCCTGAAGTGTTTGCGCGGACGTTCCGCGTCCGGTTCCTGCGGCTCGGCGGCGTCCTGGCGCGGCCGTCCGAGCAGGATGGGCTGGAAGAAGACCGCACCCACGAGGGTGCAGGCCAACGCCAGTGCCAGCAGCTGGCCCATGCTGGCCGTGCCGGGGTGATGCGAAAAACTCAGGCTGCCGAAGGCGGCGGCAGTGGTGGCGGCGCTGAACAGCACCGCGTGCGTGAGGCTCGATTGCAGCAGGTGGCGCTGGCCCGAGCGCCAGGCCATCACGTAATAGATCTTGAAGGCCACGCCCACGCCCAGCAGCAGCGGCAGGGCGATCACGTTGGCGAAGTTCAGGGGCAGGTCGATCAGCACGCAGCATTCCAGCGTGACCAGGGTGGACACCAGCAGCGGCACCAGCGTGCGCAGCACGTCGGCAAAGCTGCGCAGCGTGATCCACAGCAGCAGGGTAATGGACAGCACCGCCCAGCCGGTCGCTTCGGCGAAGGCGCGCATGATGGTGTTGGCCGAGCCGCGCACCGAAATCGGGCCGCCGGCGGCGCGCGGTTCGGCCACCAGCACGGCGTTCATGAAGCGTTCCAGTGCGGCCGGGCGTTCCGCGCTGCCCGGCGGCGGCAGGCGCGGCGTGACGGCGACCAGGGCCCGGCCGTCGCGTGCAATCCAGTCGCGCACCAGCGGCTCCGGCAAATCCTTGATGCCGACCGCTTCCGCCTGCAGCGCCACCCCCAGGCGTTTCAGCGCCAGTTGCAGGGGCAGGGCGATGGCCGTTTCGGCGCGGTCGCGCAGGGCGGCGTCGGCGCCGGCCAGCTTGCGCACCGCCCTGGCCAGGCGCTCGGCCG
>DASWYX010000628.1:0-4232 GCA_036404755.1 Pseudoduganella sp. | reverse complement strand
CGGTGATGTATTCGGTATTCAGCGAGCCGCCCATTTCCGGCGCGGGCTTGATCTGTTCCGGCTCCAGCATCGTCACGTCGGACACGGCATCGACAACCATGCCCACCACGCGGCTGCCGATGTTGAGGATGATGACCACGGTGAAGGGGCCGTATTCCGGCTCGCCGAGATTGAAGCGGATGCGCATGTCCACGATGGGCACGATCAGGCCGCGCAGATTGGTCACGCCCTTGACGAAATCAGGCGCGTTGGCGATGCGGGTCGGGGTCTCGTAACTGCGGATCTCGCTGACCTTCTGGATGTCGATGCCATATTCTTCCTGGCCCAGGGTGAATGCGAGGTACTCGGCTGGTTGGGTGCTGATGGTCATGATGGATGAAGAAAGTACATTTATGAATGGACTCCATAATGTTACCTGATATCAACTAATTGGGCACGAACTTTTTCCGTTGAGCAATATTCAAGCTTGCCAGATCTATACAGCTTTCCGCGGTTTCATGCCACAATTGCGCCGTTAAACCGGATGAAAAGAAACACAATGGAAAATCTGCTGAGCAGCTGGCAGCCGCGCCTACTCGCGCTGGCCGCCGCCGCGGCGGGCGACGATGGCGCCCATGACACTAACCACCTGCACCGCGTGTGGCGCAATGCCAGCCAGCTGATGGCCGACCATCCAGAGGCGGATTCCCTCGTCATCCTGGCGGCCTGCTACCTGCACGACCTGGTGAACCTGCCCAAGAACCACCCTGAACGCCACTTCGCTTCGCGCCAGGCGGCCGTGCTGGCGCGCAGCGAGCTTTCGGCTATGGGCTTCCCTGCCGAAAAGCTGGACGCCGTGGCGCACGCCATTGAAACCCACAGCTTCTCCGCCAACCTGACGCCGACCACGATCGAAGCGCAGATCGTGCAGGACGCCGACCGTCTGGACGCCCTGGGCGCCGTCGGCCTGGCCCGCATGTTCTATACGGCCGGCCGCATGGGATGCGCGCTCGCCCATCCCGAGGATCCGCTGGCCCTGAACCGCGCGCCCAACGACAAGGCGTATTCGCTTGACCATATCGATGTCAAGCTGGCCACTTTGCCCGGCACGATGCAGACCGCCGCCGGCCGCCGCCTGGGCGAATCGCGGCTGCAGGATCTGTACGATTTTCGCGACAGTTTCGTCGCCGAATGGGCCAGCCAATGAAGGATGAACGCATCGAGAGCGTGCCGCCGGCCAGCGCATCGACCGGCAACCTGAACTTTGTCCTCGTCTGCATCTTCATCGACATGCTGGGCATCGGCCTGATCGTGCCGGTGCTGCCCATCCTGGTCGGCGAGTTCGTTTCCAGCCGCGAGGAGCAGACGCTGTGGTACGGCATTCTTGGCGCCACCTTCGGCCTGATGCAGTTTATTTTCATGCCGATGTTGGGCGCGATCAGCGACCGCGTCGGCCGCCGCCCGGTGCTGCTGTATTCGATGGCGGGCATGGGTTTCAATTTCCTGACCACGGCCTGGGCGCCGAACCTGGCGTGGATGTTCCTGGGCCGGGTGGTGGGCGGCATGTCCTCGGCCAGCATGTCGGTGGCTTCCGCCTATGCGTCCGACATTTCGACGCATGACAACCGCGCCAAGAGCTTCGGCAAGATCGGCGCGGCCTTTGGCCTGGGCTTCATTTGCGGCCCGATCCTGGGCGGCCTGCTGGGCGCCGTGAACCTGCATCTGCCTTTCTACGTGGCGGCCGGCCTGTCCTTCGCCAACTTCATCTACGGTTACTTCTTCGTGCCGGAATCGCTGCCGCACGCCCAGCGCGGCAAGTTCCGCCTGACCCGCGTCAATCCGCTGGCGGGCCTGGTCAAGCTGGCCGGCCGCAAGGATATCCGCGGCCTGCTGGTGACCTTCGCGCTGGTGACGAGCGCGCAGATGATGCTGCAGTCGACCTGGGTCCTGTATACCCACTTCCGCTTCAACTGGAGCCCGGCGGAGAACGGCATCGCGCTGTTCTGCGTGGGCCTGGCGGCGGCCGTGGTGCAGGCCGGCCTGCTGGGCGTGTTCATGAAGCGCTTCGGCGAAGTGCGCCTGTCGCTGCTGGGGATCACGTCCGGCTGCATCACCTATATGCTGTATGGCCTGGCGACCCAGGGGTGGATGATGTATGTGTTCATCCTGTGTAATCTGCTGGCGTTCGCGGCCGGTCCGGCGCTGCAGGGCATCATTTCCAAGGCCACGCCGGCCACCGAGCAGGGAGAGCTGATGGGGTCCCTGCAGTCGATCAGCAGTGCGGCAATCGTGATCATGCCGCTGGTGGGCAGCTCCATCCTGGGCGCGGTCAGCCACCTACCGCCTTCGGACTGGCGCATCGGCAGCTCCTTCTTTGTCTGCGCCATCATGCAGGGTATCGCCATCTTTGTAGCCCGCCGCTACTTCCGCAATCACAGCCTGGCGGTTTAATATAAGGAAATGCCCTTTTCCTTCAGATACATTGCCGTTGCAGCAGCCTTGCTGGCCGCGCCGCTGGCGCAGGCGGCCTGCTCGCGCGAGATCGTGGTGCCGGTTGCGAATACCGGCGCCAGCATCGTCATTGACGGTGCCCGCGTAACGGGCATCTATCCCGATCTGCTGCGCACTCTCAGCCAGAAGGAAGGCTGCCATTTCAATTTTTCGCCTGTCCCGCGCGCCCGCCTGGAACTGATGTTCGAAACCGGCAAGGCGGATATCCTGATTCCGGCCACCCGCACTGCGTCGCGCGACGTCAACGGCATCTTCGTGCCCATGATGCGGCACCGTGCCACCCTGATCTCGGTGGCCAACAACCGTCCGGCCATCACCAGCGGCCAGGAACTGCTGGACCGGCGCGATATACGCGTTGCCGTCGTGCGCGGCTTTGACTATGGCGAGGCTTACCAGGGGCTGATCCGCGAGTTGAACAAGCAGGGCCGCCTGTTTACCGAAGTCGATCCCACGGCAGTTGCCCGCCTGATGCATCTTGGCGCGGTGGACATGACGATCATGGGGCCGACCATTCTCGCCGGCGTGATCAACCGCGAACCGCGCGTGAGCGGCTTGCTGGAGAAACTGAGGCTTGAGTCGATTCCCGAGCTCCCGTGGCAGTACAACGGGGTTTACGTGTCGCGCCGTTCGCTGTCGGCTGAGGACCAGGCGGCGCTGGTCGATCTGCTGGAAAAGGCGGCCAGGTCGGGCGCGGTGCTGGAAGCTTTCCAGCGCTACCACCGGCCGGACATCTTCTCTGAAAGCGTGCGCCCGCGCTGATGCCTGGGCACGTCGTCGCCATCGTCCTGCTGGCGGCGCTGCTGCACGCGGCGTGGAATGCGCTGGTCAAGGCGGGCAGCCAGCCTTTCCTCACCAGCGTGCTGGTCGCGTCAGGCGCGGCCGTGATTTCCGCGTTCGCCCTGCCCTTGCTGCCGTCGCCGGCGTACGCCAGCTGGCCTTACCTGGGCGCGTCCACCTGCATCCACTTCTTCTATTTCAGCCTGCTGGCCGCCGCCTACCGCCACGGCGACATGAGCCATGCCTACCCGCTCATGCGCGGCTGCGCGCCGCTGCTGGTGGCCGTGCTCAGCGTCCCGCTGCTGGGCGAGCACCTGAGCGCGCAGCAGTATGCCGCAATCGCCTGCATCAGCGCCGGCATCTTCGGCCTCTGGTTCGCCGCCCCAGCGCTCCCCCCTCCGCCTTCCGCCCCGCTACCCGCTGCGCAAGCCAGGCCGCATGCGGCCGATGCCCAAGCCGCGCCGAGTGGGCGCGATACGCAAGCCGCGCCGGGAGCGGCCGACGCACATGCTGCGCAGCGTGCGAGCGGTGCGCAAGCCGGGCCGGGAGCGGGCGGGGCGGAAGGCGGAGCGTCGCGGGGGCGGGGGACGGTGTACTCGCTGCTGAACGCCATGGCCATCGCCGCGTACACGCTGGTGGACGGGATCGGGGTGCGCAAGTCCGGGGCGCCGGCGGCGTATACGATGTGGCTGTTCCTGCTGAGCGCAAGCGGCTTGCTGGCCTGGACGCTGCTGCGCCGTGCACGCGAACTGGCAGCATACGCGAGCAAGTACTGGCGCGTGGCGGCGCTGGGCGGCGTCGGCACGTTATCGTCCTACGGCCTCGCGCTGTGGGCGATGACAGCCGCGCCGGTGGCCGCCGTGGCAGCGCTGCGCGAAACGGCGATCCTGTTTGCGGCCGCCATCGCCGCCCTCTTCCTGCGCGAAAAAATCGGCATGCGGCGCGGCGCCGCCATCAGCCTGATC
>DASWYX010000627.1:0-6988 GCA_036404755.1 Pseudoduganella sp. | reverse complement strand
TGCTCCAGACGAAGTGCGAGGCCAGGCCCTTCACGCGTTCGTCGTAGGCGCGCGCGAAGTCGCCGCTGCCGGGGCGCTCGACCTTGATTACCCGCGCGCCGAGGTCGGCGAGCTGGCGGGTGCAGAACGGCGCGGCGATCGCATGCTCGAGCGTGACGACGAGGATGCCGTCGAGCGGGCGCGCAGTCGCCGCCATCAGAAGGACCTCGGCAGCCCGAGCACGTGCTCGGCGACGTAGGCGAAGATCAGGTTGGTCGAAATCGGCGCCACCTTGTACATGCGCGTTTCGCTGAACTTGCGCTCCACATCGTATTCGTGGGCGAAGCCGAAACCGCCGTGGAACTGCAGGCAGGCGTTGGCCGCTTCCCAGGACGCATCCGCCGCCAGCATCTTCGCCATATTCGCCTGCGCGCCGCAGGGCTGGTGCGCGTCGAACAATTCGCAAGCCTTGAAGCGCATCAGGTTGGCCGCCTCGGTCTCGATGTAGGCGTCGGCGATCGGGAACTGCACGCCCTGGTTCTGGCCGATCGGGCGGCCGAACACCACGCGTTCGTTGGCGTACTTCACCGCACGGTCGACGAACCAGTAGCCGTCGCCGATGCATTCCGCGGCGATCAGCGTGCGCTCGGCGTTCAGGCCGTCCAGGATGTACTTGAAGCCCTTGCCTTCTTCGCCGATCAGGTTCTCGGCCGGGATTTCCAGGTTTTCGAAGAACAGCTCATTGGTTTCGTGGTTGACCATGTTCAGGATGGGCTGCACGCTCATGCCCTTGCCGATGGCTTCGCGCAGGTCCACCAGGAAGATGGACATGCCCTCGGACTTCTTCTTCACATCGGCCAGCGGCGTGGTGCGGGCCAGCAGGATCATCAGGTCCGAATGCTGCACGCGCGAGATCCATACCTTCTGGCCGTTGATGACATAGCGGTCGCCCTTGCGCACGGCCGTGGTCTTGATCTTCGTGGTGTCCGTGCCGGTGGTGGGTTCGGTTACCGCCATCGACTGCAGGCGCAGCTCGCCGCTGGCGATCTTCGGCAGGTAAAACTCCTTCTGGACATTGGATCCGTGCCGCAGCAGGGTGCCCATGTTGTACATCTGGCCGTGGCAGGCGCCGGAATTGCCGCCGCTGCGGTTGATCTCCTCCATGATGATCGAAGCTTCCGTCAGCCCGAGGCCCGAGCCGCCGTATTCCTGCGGGATCAGCGCGGCCAGCCACCCTGCCTTGGTCAGTGCGTCGACGAAGGCTTCCGGGTAGCCGCGCGCCTCGTCGACTTCGCGGTGATAGGACGCGGGAAACTCGGCGCACAATGCGCGCACGGCGTCGCGGATGTCCTGGTATTGGTCGTTGGTGTGCATGTTTGCTTTCATTCGATGGTGGCTTCGGCCTGCATGGCCAGTTCGCCGCGGTGATTCAGGGCCCACAAGGTGACGCGGCCATCGCCTTCGGGGCGGCCGCAAACGCTGAAGGGATTGATGTCGAACAGCGGCGACACGGCGCGGAAGCTGAACGACTTCACGCGTGCGGCGGGCAGCTCGGCGCGCAGCAGTTCCATCAGCAGCGTGGCGATCAGCGGGCCGTGCACGATCAGGCCGGGATAGCCTTCCACTTCGGTCACGTAGCTGCGGTCGTAATGGATGCGGTGGCCGTTGAAGGTAAGGGCCGAGTAGCGGAACAGCAGCACCGGATCGGGCGTGATTTCACGCGACCATTTGGCTTCGGCCGGCGCCGGGCGGGGCGCGGGCGGCGGCGCATCGGGCGCCGGCAAATCGCGATAAACGATATCGTGTTCCTCGGTAACGGCCAGGCGTCCGCCGCAGTGGATCTCATGGCGCACGGTGACGAAGACCAGGCGGCCTGTGGCGCCGGTCTTGTCCTTCACATCGAGGATGGACGAAGTGCGCTCCAGGGCGGCGCCGACCGGTACCGGCTCGGGGAAGGTCAGGCGGCCGCCGGCCCACATGCGGCGTGGGAGCGGTACCGGTGGCAGGAAGCCGCCGCGGCGCGGGTGGCCGTCGTCGCCGAGCTGCGAGGCGGGCGCCACGGACCAGAAATTGATCCAGTGCCAGAGCGGAGGCAGGATGCCGTCCGGCGCGGGCTTGTCCAGGGTGGCGGCAAGGGCTGCGACGGCTTCGGGACGGACTACGTCGTGCAGGTTCTCGGTCTTGCCGACCCATTGCTGCAAAAGGGAAAGATCGAAGTCGGACATTGTCGGCTCATCAAATTTGCGGTGATGAGCCAGTGTATGGCGCACACAACACCGCCACAATTTGCATTTTCAGAAGGGGGGCTTGATAAATCCGAAAGCCGCCCGATCTGAAAATAGTGCAGTAAATCTTTGACAATATTTATCGAGGAAAAATGTTATGGACGCCATCGACATCCGGGCACATATCACCCCCGATCCTGAAACACCGCCGCCTCCTGCCGAGAAGGAGCCGCCGCCGGACATCGAACCGGTGCCGGCCGACCCTCCCGTCGAGGAGCCGGTCCCCAAGCCGACGCCTATGAAGGCTTAGGCGGTTCGGAGGGCAGGGGAGGAACCTTGCGGATTTCCTCCTCGATCTCTTTTTCGGCAGGGGTTTTCTCGCCACTGCCAATATCCTCTTCGTCCATCAGGTGATGACGGCGTTCGGACTCGTCTGGTTCATAGGGCTGGTTCATGGCTCATTCCTCCTTTCACTTCATGCTAGCAGGGCGACTGGTGGGGTGGCGCAGAGTTGGTATTGATTAACAAGTGTTGCGTCGGAGATAGATTTGTCGCGTTTTGTGCTCACTGTCACAGGGGCGTCATCAAAGACTTCCTATAATTTAGGCATCGACAGTCGCAAAGCAACCGTGGAGGCCAAAATGGGCAATTCCCTGCACAACAAGATCTACCTGGGTCGCCGGCTCGACCTGCACAACCGTGGCGCCGTGGCGCTGATGTGCGTGGGTGCCGCGGCAGGCCTGGTGCTGGTCTTGCTGGCCCTGCGCGCGTTCAAGTAGCTTGCCGCGCCCCCGATGGGCGCGTACCATGATGGCCGCAATGGCCCATCATGGATTTAGCAAGCAATGAAGAACGAAAAACTGAGCACCGACGAATTCAACGCGCTGGAAGAAATTGCCCGCGGCATCAAGGGCAAGCCTAGCGCCTGCGTGGGCCGCAACAGCAAACGGCTGTCCGGCATCAAACTGATCTCCTTCGCCCGCGACGGGCGGATTTCCCTCACTGAACAAGGCAAGGAGCGGCTGTTCCTGCGGCGCTGCGTGCTGGCCTTGAAGACGCTGACGTCCGACGCCGCCGCGCCGGTCGATGCGGATGTGGCGCTGTTCCTGGGGAAGAAGTCGCACATTGTTCCCGCGGAGGGGGGCGGCTTTACGGTGACCGAGAAGGGACGGGAGTCGCTGGCGGATATTGAGGCGCAGGGGCTCTGAAACCTGAAACCTACAACCGGGTCAGACCCGAGGGTCTGACCCTGGCCGGCGGCGGCCGCGTGACGGGGTCTGACCCTTGGGTCTGACCCAGGATTTAGGTTCAGGGTTTAGGCTGAAACCCGTCCGCCGTAATCTCCAGCTCCGTGACCTCACCATATTTGGCCGCGATCCCCCGGATCGCCTCCGCCTTCCCCATCATCACCATCTGCAGATTCCGTCGCGGGAAGTGTTTCTCGATCAGCAGCTTCGCGCGCTCCGGCGTCACGCTGTCCACATCGCGCATGAAATTATCGATCTGCTCGCGGCTCACGCCCAGCGCATACATATCGCCCAGCAGCGCCGCCAGCTGCTCGCTGGTTTCGAAGCGCGGCGGATACTGGCCCTTCACGTAGGCCTTGGCCGAATCCAGTGTCGCCTTATCGATCCCCTGCGTGAACAGGCGATCGTAAGTCTTGTGCGCCAGCTCCAGGGCCGCTTCCGTTTTCGGCTGCGCGGTAAAGGAAAACACCGAGAACGTGCCAGTCTGCGACAGCGGATTGAAGGACGAGTTGGCGCCATAGCTCAGGCCCGAGTTCGTGCGCAGCTCCTCGTTCAGCCAGGAAGTAAAGCGCCCGCCCAGTACCGTGTTCAGCACCTGCAGCGGCACATAGTCCGGATCGTTGCGCGCGACGCCAGGGCCGCCGATCAGGAAAGTCGTCTCGATCGCATCGGACTTGTTGACCAGCCAGACGCGCGGCTTGTCCGCCAGCACCTTGCCGTAATCGGCGCGCTGCGGCGCGGGACCTTCCGCGCGCCACTGTCCGAACAGGGTCTCGACCTGCCTGCGCATCCCGGCCGGATCGAAGTCGCCGACCACGATGAGGGCCGCGTTATCGGGACGGAAGTAACGCTGGTGGAAGCCCTTCACGTCCGCCTGCTTCAGCGCACCCAGGCTGTTGACCGTGCCGCCGACGGGATTGCCATACGCCGCGGGGCCGAACAGCATGGCCCGGTAATACGTGCCAGCCACCTGGCGCGGGCTCTCCCTGGCCTGGCGCAGCACATTCATCTTGCGGCCGACCAGCTTGTCCAGCTCCTTCTCATCGAAGCTCGGTTGCTGCACCAGTTCCGCGAACAGGGGCAGCAGCACCGGGATGTCCTTGCGTGCGAAGTTGGCCTGCACGCTGCTCTGCTCCGTACCGCTGCCGCCCGAAATGGCGCCGCCGCGGAAGTCGAAAGCTTCATCGATGGCTGCCTTGTTGTGGGCCTGGCTGCCAAGCAGAATGGCATCACCGGTCAGGTTGGCCAGGCCGGCCTGCGGACCGTCGTTGACGGCGCCGGCCTTGACCACGGCGCGCACCGAGATGATCGGGACCTCGTGGCGCTCCATCAGGTAGACGGTGAGCCCGTTCGGCAGCTTGGCCGTTTCGAAGGCGGGAAGCTTGAAGTCGGCGGCGCTGGCGGTGGCGGCGCCGGCAATCAGCGCCAGGGCGAAGATCTGCTTCATCTGCTTATTCCTCCTGCGCAGCCAGCACGCCAACGGTGCGCTGCGACTTCTTCAGGTATTTGGCGGCGACGGCCTGGATATCGGCCACGGTCAGCTTCTCGTAGGCGGCGGGCGCGTCGAACATCTTGTGGTAGTCGCCGAAGAAGACTTCGTGGTTGCCCAGCTGGAGGGCCTTGCCGTTGATGGTCTCCTGCGCGCGGTAGATGTTCAGCAGCTTGGCGTTCTTCGCCTTTTGCAGCTCCTGTTCCGTGATGCCGTCCTTGATCACTTTGTCGATGGCATCGAGCAGGGCCTGTTCCACCTTGTCCGCGCCCACGTGGCCGGCGGAGACGGTGTAGAAATACATCAGGCCGGGGTCGAAGCCCTCCGTGCTGAAGGCAGCGATGCTGTTGGAGATTTGCGTATCCACCAGGGCCTTGTACAGGCGCGAAGTCTTGCCTTCTGCGAGCACGCTTTGCAGCACATCCAGTGCATAGTAATCGGCATGGCCGGCCGCGGGAACCTTGTACGCCACCATCACGTTCGGTGCACTGGCCGAAGCCTTGGCGATGAAGAGGCGGCGCTCGCCTTTCTGTTCCGGCTCCACGGTGCGCACGGCTGGTGGGGGAGAGCGCTTGGGAATGCCGCCAAAGTATTTCGTGGCGAGCTGCTTCACATTGTCCGCCTTCACATCGCCGACGATGACGGCCACCGCGTTGTTCGGCGCGTAGTAAGTGCGGAAGTAGTTCTCCAGGTCCTTCTGGGTCCAGGCCTTGATATCGGATTCCCAGCCGATGGTCGGGATGGCGTAGGGGTGGGCGGTGAAGGCGACGCTGTTCAAGTCCTGCATCATCATGCGCACGTTCGAATTCTCCAGGCCCGTGCTGCGCTCGGACAGCACCACGCCGCGTTCGCTCTCGACCATCTTCGGATCGATGCTCAGGTTCGCGATGCGGTCGGACTCCAGCCTGAATACGGTCTCCAGCGCGTTGGCGGGGAACCAGTCCTGGTAGACGGTAACGTCGCTGTTCGTGTAAGCGTTGTTCGCGCCGCCTTTCGCTTCCATCGTGCGGTCGAACTGCTTGGGACCGTAGTTCTTCGAACCGTTGAACATCATGTGTTCGAAGAAGTGCGACAGCCCCGTCGTACCCGTTGCCTCATTGCGCGAGCCGACCTTCCAGAACGTGTACATATTCGCGTTCGGGATCGCGCTGCTCTCCAGCACAATGAACTTCATCCCATTCGCCAGCGTGAACGACTTCACCTGCTCCGCCGTCAACGCCGCCTGCGCATACGCCGCCGTGACGTACACCGCCCCGGCCGCCAACAGTTTCCACTTCATACGCCCCCCAGTCCGTTTCTGGAAAGCATACCAAAATTCGGGGTCAGCTCTGTCATTTGGACACGCACGCCACATCTTTGATCTATCTCAAGTTGCTTTGGTCTTTTCTTCGAAATGTTTTACCGCACGATGGACCGTCTTTACCGATACCCCGCAGAATCGGGCAATCTCCGGCATCGAATGTCCGAGGGACAGGTACGCCCTGGCCATCGCCTCCTTCGGATTGCGATACAGCCTGAAGTAGTCGTCCAAAGAGTGGACGATTGCGCGCCGCTGCGCGCGGGTGATTTCAACCAGGTCACCCGGCACGCGCTGGTCGATGAATTTTTCGCAGAAGTCATCATCGCCAAGCAGCAGCCGGTTTTTGACCGCGCCAAGCGGACTGGGCTCGCCTATGCCTTTCAGCACGAACTCTTCATAGGCGCGGCGTGCGCTGTGCTGGTGGGTGTCGAATTGGGCCAGCATTAAATCATGCTGTAGCCAGGATGGGGCATCGTGCAGGCCGACGATCGCGCGGTAGCTGCTCCAGGGCCATTCGACGGGCTGCGACACCAGCTTGGCCCGCACAGGATTCAGCACCACATACCGTGACAGCGCCATCAAATAAGTCTCGCGCTGGCACAGGATGGCGGTGTAGCGTCCCTGGAACAAATGCCCGACGAGCTCATGCTGCCGGTTGAAGTACTGCGAATAGTTTCCATTGAGGTGGCGCATGCCGCGCGCCAGTCGACCGTCAACTGTCTCGACCACCATGTGGTAGTGGTTGGTC
>DASWYX010000626.1:0-5312 GCA_036404755.1 Pseudoduganella sp. | reverse complement strand
GGCGCTGGGTCGGGCGTCGGCGTGGCGGGCGGCGATGGCGAGGCTAGGTTCGGCGGCGGCGTGGCGGGGGGCGGCGGCGGCGGAGCGAACGGCGTCGGCGTGGAGGGCGGTGATGGCGGGGGTGTATCCGGGGCTGGCGATGGTGGCGATGGGGAGCTTGTGGCTGGCGACGTCCTGGCGCGGTGGCGGGATGGCGACGCTGAATGCGACCGTCGATTGCGCGCTGGTGGCGCTGGCGCCGCAGCCATTGAAGGCTGCAGTACAGATGACGATCGGCACCATCGCCGCCGTGGCGGCTGGACTCGCGCTGCAGCTGGCGTATCCGCTGCTCGGCGCACACTGGCTGCCGCTCGCGCCCGTCCTGGCGCTGGGCGCCTGGCTCACGGGCAGGCAGCAAACGCTGGGCGCCGGCCTGGGATTCAGCATCACGCTGTCCATGCTCGCCTACCCGCCTGCCGCCCACAACGGACAACACCTCTACGACGCGGCAGGACTGGTCCTGTCGGTCCTGATCCTGACAACAATCGCCGCGGTACTATGGACATTCCGCCAACGGAGCGTCCGCCCATGAACCTCGACCGAATCGACCTCAATCTGCTGCGCGTCTTCAACGTCATCTTCGAAGAGCGCAACCTGCTGCGCGCCGGGAAGCGGCTGAACCTGAGCCAGTCCGCCATCAGCCACGCCCTGGGCCGGCTGCGCGAAGCACTGGGCGACGACCTGTTCGTGCGCAGCGCCGACGGCATGCAGCCCACGCCGCGTGCGCTCGCGATGTCGACGCCGCTGCGCGCCGCCCTGCAGCAAATCGGCATGGCACTGGGCAACGAGCCCTTCACTCCGGCGACCGCCGAACGCGATTTCGTCATCGCCGCCAACGATTACATGACCGTGCTGCTGCTGGAACGTCTCAGCCACCACCTGCAGCAGCACGCCCCGAATACCAACCTGGTCGTGCGCCCGTCGACCCGCATCGACCTGGCCGGCCAGCTTGATCTTGGACGCATCGATATCGCCGTTGGCGTCTTCGCCGAAGTGCCGCCGCGCTTCACCTCGATGCCCTTGTGGACGCAGACCGATGCCGTGGCCATGCGCAAGGGCCACCCGCTTGCCACGCGCCCGATCACAGCGCAGGACCTGGCCGATTACCCGCTGCTGGCGGTCTCGCTCGGCGGCGCAGAGGAAGGCGCGGTGGAAGGCTTCATTTCCGAGCGCGGCCTGGCCCGCGAATCGGAAATGTTCGACCGCGCCGCCCTGGAAGCGGCCATCGCGCCGCAAGCGCCAAGGTTCCGCTTCCTCGTCCCGCACTCGCTTGCGGTGCCGGCCCTGCTCAAGGCCAGCGACATGGTGGCGGTGCTGCCGTCTTCTCTGGCGCGCTTGCTCGCCCAGCGCGAAGGCTTGCTGACGGCCGCCCTGCCCTATGCCAGCCGCACCGCCCAGGTCCAAGCGATCTGGCATTCCCGCAACGAAAACGACGCCGCACATGGCTGGGTACGCGACCTGCTGCCCGGGTTCGTTCCGCAGTGAAACAAAATTCTGGTTGACTTATGCTCTCTTTTGATTATACTCGCAACGAATACTCGACTTTTACCAGTTGAGGGTGGCGCGCATTCGCGCCATTTTTTAAAGCTATATCTGTGCATATGCACACACATTTTACAAGGAACTGGAAATGGACAAGAAAATCCCTTTGCGACCGCTGGCTTTGACGCTGGCCGCGGCGGGCCTCCTCGCTGCAGCGCTGAGCGGCTGCGGAGAAGCCAACAGCAAGGACGCGCCGCCTGCCGGCCCGAAAGCCGCGCCGGTCACCGCCGCCGTGCTGGTCGAGAAGGCCGTGATCGAGACCCAGGAATTCAGTGGCCGACTGGAGTCCATCGAGCAGGTGCAGGTGCGCTCGCGCGTGGCCGGCTACATCACGCAAGTCAATTTCCAGCCAGGCGGCAAGGTCAAGAAAGGCCAAGTCCTGTTCGTGATTGATCCGCGCCCCTTCAAGGCTGAAGCCGACCGCGCCGAAGCCGCCGCCAACGCCGCCCGCGCCAAGGCCGACCTGGCGCGCATCGAGCTGACCCGCGCGGAGAAGCTGCTGGCCGACAAAGCCATCGCCCAGCGCGAATACGATGAACGCGCCGCCGGCCTGAAGGAACTGGACGCCAACGCCCGCGCCGCGCTGGCCCAATGGGAAAACGCAAAACTGAACCTGGGCTACACGAATGTGATCGCGCCAATCGATGGCCGCGTCAGCAAGGCGGAAATCACGGTCGGCAACCTGATCGACCAGAGCGCCGTGCTGACCTCCGTGGTCTCGGACGACAAGATCTACGCCAGCTGGGACGGCGATGAATCGACCTACCTGCGCGTAGGCGCACAAGCCCACAGCGGCAAGCCCGTGAAAGTGCGCATCGGCCTCGCCACCGAAACCGGCTTCCCGCATGAGGGCAAGCTGGAATTCGTGGACAACAAGCTGGATGTGAAAACCGGCGCCGTGCGCATGCGCGCCGTGCTGCCGAATTCGGACAACTTGCTGGTGCCTGGCCTGTTCGCGAAAGTGCAGCTGGAAGGCGGCAGCGGTGAAAGCGCCAGCACCAATGCCCTGCTTGTCAATGAGCGCGCCATCGGCACGGACCAGAGCCGCAAGTTCGTCTTTGTCGTCAACGCGGAAGGCAAGGCGGAATACCGCGAAGTCACGCTTGGCCCGACCATCGACGGCCTGCGCATCGTGCGCACCGGAGTGAAGGCTGGCGAAAAAGTCGTGGTCAACGGCCTGCAGCGCGTGAAGCCGGGCGCCCCCTTGAACCCTAAAATCGTGGCGATGGACGCACAGATGGTTGCCGCGCCGAAAAAGGACGAAGCCAACAAGGTCGCATCCGCCGATACGAAGGGCCAGGCAAAATGAACTTCTCACGCTTCTTTGTGGACAAGCCAATTTTCGCGGCTGTCCTGTCCATCATGGTCTTCGTGGCCGGCCTGATCGCCATCTTCAAGCTGCCTATTTCCGAATATCCGAACGTGGTGCCGCCATCCGTCGTGGTGCGCGCCCAGTATCCCGGCGCCGACCCGAAGGTCATCGCTGAAACGGTGGCTGCGCCGCTGGAGGAACAGATCAACGGCGTTGAAGACATGATTTATATGTCGTCCCAGAACACCTCGGACGGTGCGCTCAAGCTGACGGTGACCTTCAAGATCGGCACCAACGTCAAGCAGGCCGAGACCGAAGTGCAGAACCGCGTGCAGCGCGCCCTGCCCCGCCTTCCCGAGGAAGTGCGCCAGCTGGGCGTGACCACGGTGCGCGCTTCGCCCAGCCTGACCATGGTGGTGCACCTGGTCTCGCCGGACAACAGCTACGATGAACTCTACCTGCGCAACTATGCCGTGCTGCACGTGAAGGACGAGCTGGCGCGCATTTCCGGCATGGGCGACATCGTGTTGAACGGCTCCGGCGACTACGCCATGCGCGTCTGGCTGGACCCACAAAAAGTCGCGGCCCGCAACCTGACCGCCAGCGACGTGACCAATGCCATCCGCGAGCAGAACCTGCAGGTGGCTGCCGGCGTCGTCGGCGCTTCTCCCAGCAAGGACAGCGAATTCCAGCTGACCCTGAACACCAAGGGCCGCCTGAAGACGGTGGAAGACTTCGGCAATATCATCGTCAAGACCAATGAAGACGGCGGCGTTACGCTGCTCAAGGACCTGGCGCGCATCGAGCTGGGCGCCGGCAGCTATGCGCTGAACGCCCTGCTCGACAACAAGCCTGCATCGGCCCTGATCATCTATGCAACCCCAGGCGCCAACGACCTGCAGCTGTCCGCCGACGTGCGTGCCAAGATGGAAGAACTGAAGAAGGACTTTCCCAAAGGCGTGGAGTACCGCATTGCCTACGACCCTACCGAATTCGTACGCGATTCCATCAAGGCCGTGATCCATACGCTGTTTGAAGCCATCCTCCTGGTGGTGCTGGTGGTGATCGTATTCCTGCAGACCTGGCGCGCTTCCATCATTCCGCTGCTGGCCGTACCTGTGTCGGTGGTGGGCACCTTTGCCGTGATGCTCTCTTTCGGCTTCTCCATCAATACGCTGACGCTCTTCGGGCTCGTGCTGGCCATTGGTATCGTCGTTGACGATGCCATCGTGGTGGTAGAAAACGTGGAACGGAATATCAGCGGAGGACTTTCGCCGCGCGATGCGACCGTGCAGGCCATGAAGGAAGTGAGCGGGCCGATTATCGCGATTGCGCTGGTGCTGTGCGCCGTGTTCGTGCCGATCGCCTTCGTTTCCGGCCTGACCGGCCAATTCTATCGCCAGTTTGCGCTGACCATCGCGATTTCCACCGTGATTTCCGCATTCTGCTCGCTGACGCTGGCGCCGGCCCTGTCCGCAGCGCTGCTCAAGCCGCACGATGCACCGAAGGATGGCCTCACCCGCGTGATGGAGAAATTCCTCGGCCGTTTCTTCCACCACTTCAACCGCTTCTTCAACCGCTCCTCGGAAAAGTATGAGGATGGCGTGAAGGGTGTGCTGGCCCGCAAGACCATGTCCATGGGCGTCTACGTCGTGCTGGTAGCTGCCGCCGTGCTGATGTTCAAGCTGGTGCCGGGCGGCTTCGTGCCCTCGCAGGACAAAGGCTATCTGATCGGCTTTGCCAAGCTGCCCGACGCGGCTTCGCTGGAGCGCACCGAAGCGGTGATCCGCCGCGTGGGCGACATCGCCGTCGGCGTGCCTGGCGCGCGCAATGCGGTCGGCTTCCCAGGCCTGTCCGTGAACGACCTGACCACCGCGCCGAACTCCGGCATCGTGTTCGTCGGCGAGCAGGCTCCTGAGACCCGCACTACCAAGGAACAGAGCGGCCCGGGCATTGCGGCTGAAATCAACAAGCGCGCCGGCGCCATCCAGGACGCCTTCATCAAGGTGTTCGCTCCGCCGCCAGTCTACGGCCTCGGCACCATCGGCGGCCTGAAGATGATGATCGAGGACCGCGGCAACGTGGGCTACGATGAACTGTACCGCGCCACGCAGGATCTGATCGAAAAGACCCGCAAGACCCCGGAACTGGTGGGCGCCTTCTCCGGCTACCAGGTCAATGTGCCGCAGCTGTATGCGGACGTGGACCGCACCAAGGCCAAGCAGCTGGGGATCCCGCTGCAGGCAATCAACCAGACCTTGCAGATCAACCTCGGTTCGCTGTACGTGAACGACTTCAACCAGTTTGGCCGCACCTACCAGGTGCGCGTGCAGGCGGACAAGCAATTCCGCTCCCGCGTGGAAGACGTGGCCCAGCTCAAGGTGCGCAGCGACAAGGGCGAGATGATTCCCCTGTCCTC
>DASWYX010000625.1:0-2765 GCA_036404755.1 Pseudoduganella sp. | reverse complement strand
TCAAGCGCACCTACCTGGGCCTGGCCGGTTCGCCGACGCTGGGCAATCCGGCCGCCGTCGGCCTGCCGGCCAACACGGACCTGGGCAAGGGTGACCTGAACCGCACCGACTCCAAGTTCACGCCCAAGCTGGGCTTCGGCTGGAAGTTCGCGCCGGAGCACAATCTGTACGGCACTTACTCGTCCGGCTTCAAGGGCGGCATGTATGATCCGCGCATGGACCTGGCGGCGACCGGCGGTCCGAATACGCCGGCTTCGCTGCAGAAGCGCCGCGGCGTCGATCCCGAGGAAGTGGACTCGGTCGAACTGGGCGTGAAGTCGTCGATGAACGGCGGCCGCCTGCAGACCAATGCGGCGATCTTCTACACCGACTACAAGAACGTGCAGATCCCCGGTTCGATCCCGACCTTTGGCGCGAATGGCCAGGTGAACGGTTTCGCCGGCACGCTGACCAACGCCGGTAAGGCCAAGATCAAGGGCCTGGAAGTGGAAGCCATCGCCCGCGTGACGGATGCCTTCACCCTGAGCGGCATGCTGAGCTACATCGATGCCGAGTACAAGGAATGGATGGTCGCCAGCGGCGCGAACCTGGTGAATGTTGCGGGCAGCGCGGAGTTCCAGAACACGCCGAAGAAGTCCGGCAGCGTCACGGCGGGCTACGACTGGCCGCTGGCGATCGGCGGCAAGGGCGGCACGCTGTCCTTCGCCGGCACGCTGTCGTACAAGAGCAAGGTGTACCAGGCCGAGATCGTCCGGCCTAGCGGCGTGGCCTCGCTCGATCCCTTGGTCGCGCAGAACCAGATGCTGGCCCAGGGCGGCTTCTCGCTGTGGGACGCGGGCATGGTCTGGACCAGCTCCGACCGCCGCCTCCAGGCCGGCCTGCATGTGCGCAATATCAACGACAAGCGGTACAAGGTGGCCGGTTATGCCTTCGGCGGGTTCTTCAACACCGTGACCACGTATTACGGCGATCCGCGTACGGTGAAGGCAACGCTGGCGTACAAGTTTTAAGCCGCGTGTGCGGCGGATCAATGATCCGCCCTACAACCCCTTCGGGGCCTGAACCATTAACCGACCGCGGTGCGTAGGGCGGATCATTGATCCGCCGTGCTTCCCGTCACGCGGCCTTTGCGGTTGCGGCGGCCGGCATCCCAAACAATTCCGGCCGCGCGTCAGCAAAATCGCGCAACAGGTTCCACACAGCGCGCACGCGCGGCAAGCGATACAGGTCAACAGGCGCCACCAGCCAGTACGCCCGTTCCGCAAACACCTCATCCTGCAAAACAGGCACCAGCCGTCCATCATCCGGCACCGCATACGGCGGCGCCATGAACAGCCCCAGGCCCGCAGCCGCAGCTTCCGCCTGCGCCATCATGCCCGTGCAGCACAAGCGCCGCCTCGGCACCACGCCCAGTTCATCGATGAAGTTCAGCTCATTGGACGCCAGCCGGTCCTGCACATAATCGACAAAATCATGCCCCTCCAGGTCCGCGCGCGAGCGGATCGGCGCATGGCGCTCCAGATAGGAACGCGAGGCGTACAAGGTCAGGCGGAAAGAGGCCAGGCGCGTCATCATATAGCGCCCCGTGTTGGGCGGATCCAGCGTCACGCCAAGGTCCGCCTCGCGGTTGGCCAGGTTGGCAAAGCGCGGCTGCACCAGCAGGTCCACCGAAAGATCCGGCTGGTCCTGCAGGAAGCGCGCCAGCAGGGGCGTAATCACGCGCACGCCCAGCACCTCCGGCACGCCCAGGCGCACCACGCCGCGCACGGCCACGTCGTTGCCGCTCAACTGGTCCTGCGCGGCCAGCACGGCCGCCTCCATCGATTCCGCGTGCGGCAGCACCGCCTGTCCCATCTCCGTCAGCTCATAGCCTTCGCGCGAGCGGTCGAAGAGGGTTGCGCCCAATTGCTGCTCCAGCCGGTCGATGCGGCGCGCCACCGTGGTGTGCTCGACTTCCAGGCGCCGCGAAGCGCCGGACAAAGTGCCGGAGCGGGCCAGCTCCAGGAAGAAACGCAGGTCGGTCCATTCGGGGAGGGATTTCATAATGCGCAATTGTGCATCAATGCACATTGTAATGACAATATTTTTACGCCCGGACCGTGGCGGCTGTGCAAAATTGCACACGCATTGGGCGCCGCCGTCTCTTCAAAGCGGCCGGCAAATCCAGCACACTGCGCCAACCTAATCATGCGGAGGGCCTGCGCCACATGTATTCCAACATCAGCTTCCACAGCAGCGACGGACTGCGCCTGTATGCGCGCGACTACGCGGGCAGCGGCGGCGAAGCGCGGCTGCCGGTGATCTGCATCCACGGCCTCACGCGCAACTCGGCGGACTTCGAAGACGTGGCGCCATGGATCGCGTCGCAGGGCCGGCGCGTGCTGGCGGTGGACGTACGTGGCCGCGGCAATTCGGAATACGACAAGAACCCGGAGCGCTACCACCCGATGGTGTATGCGAACGACGTGGCCAAGCTGGCCCACGACCTGGGCATCGCGCGCGCCGTGTTCATCGGCACCTCGATGGGCGGCATCATCACGATGACGCTGTGCCTGCGCCATTCCAGCCTGATCGCGGCAGCGGTGCTGAACGATGTCGGTCCCACGCTGTCCACGCGCGGCCTGCAGCGCATCGCATCGTACGCGGGCCGCGGCGGGGAGCTGACCACCTGGGCGGAAGCGGCCGACTACATCGCCGGCATCAACCGCACCGCCTTCCCCGACAATAGCCACGAGGAGTGGCAGCGCTGGGCGCGCCGCGCCTTT